>NZ_JAKEUW010000130.1:0-1955 GCF_022398115.1 Vibrio sp. Isolate22
CGACCTAGTTTAGTCAGCGTCCTAGTTTAGTCAGCGTTAAGTCTGAACCGTCAAGTACACTTTTTGTAGCAAGTATCAGAGAACTAACGCGTTTTTTGTGAATGGAGGAGCATTGGTTTTGTATGGTTTGTTGTAGAATCTGAATGTCGCGCATTGTTAACCCACTTGTTCGAAATGTGTGTTCAGCGATATTCATTAGATCAAAGACGGCGATGCGCGTCTACCTCATTGTTTTTACGCCTGATTATGAGGGGATTCGCAAGGGTACGGCGTTGTTAATGATATGGACGCTCCTACCCAACCTCACACCTATACTGACTGTGTGAGTATTGAAGAGGACGCAAACCACGGCAATAACAACTTTAGGCATCGATTTGGCAAAATTATCTTTTGCTTTACATGGCATAGATCAGCAAGGCTCTGTGTTGATAAAAAAGAGTGTTCGAAGAGCGAACTTAGCTAAGGTGATATCAAAGCTCGAACCATGTTTAATTGGAATGGAAGCTTGTTCAGGAGCTCACTATTGGGCTCGATTATTTATCAAAATGGGTCACAGCGTTAAATTAATGCCTCCTCAATTTGTAAAGCCTTACGTTAAATCTAATAAGAACGATGCGGCTGATGCTGAAGCTATTTGTGAGGCGGTTACTCGACCTAATATGCGCTTTGTACCAATAAAAACAGTAGAGCAGCAATCCATTCTATCGGTACATAAAGCTCGTGAACGATTAGTTTCTATGAGAACGGGACAGGTTAATCAACTTAGGGGATTACTTGGTGAGTTTGGTATCGTCATTCCTAAAGGATCTTCAGCGTTGAATAAGTAAATCCCTCTGATTTTAGAGGATGCAGATAATGGACTGACAGTGACTGTCCGCAGTCTGGTGTCGCAGTTGAAAGAGCTCGTCAACGAACTAGATATACAAGTCAAAGAGCTAAACAAACAAATTGATTCTTGGCATCAACTTAATGAAGATTCGCAGCGAATTGCTCAAATTCCAGGAATAGGACCAATGACGGCAACAGCATTGGTAGCTAGTATCGGTGACCCTAAATCTTTCAGTAATGGTCGCCAAGTATCTGCTTGGATCGGGCTTGTGCCTAAACAGTTTTCTACTGGGGGCAAACAAGTCCTATTAGGCATAAGCAAAAGAGGCGATGGATATTTGAGAAGGTTGCTTGTTCATGGGGCTCGTGCTGTCCTTGGTCACCTGAAACAAAACTCGGAGACTTATACCCACCGTTGGTTAGTAGAACTACTTAAACGCAAGCATAAAAATGTAGCTATAGTTGCACTGGCTAATCGAAATGCACGTATTGCATGGGCATTGCTTTCAAAGCAACAGGAGTATAATCCAAGTATATTGTCTGCATAAAAATTAAACTAATTCATCAAATTGCGCATGAAGCGAATGAGAAAACAGGTAAGACCGTGAATGTGAAACTCTGATTTGATCTTGGGACTTAAAGTTCGTGTTGTTGATAAGAGCACATTCAGCGGAAATCATTAAGAGTCTTAGAACTCGGATATATGTCTGCAATCTACTACCTTTTTTTTTCAATTGCTACTTGCCAATAAGGAGTGTCCATATATGCCAATAAGGAGTGTCCATATATGATCAAATCAGGTAGAGGACGCAGTTATCCTACGGTGTTTACCTGTTAGTTTCTAACAGGGATACCTAGCCCTAGGACTTTGTTCATTGCTTTCACATTGGCCAATGCCTCACCCTTGCGAATCCCCTCATAATCAGGCGTAAAAACAATGAGGTAGACGCGCATCGCCGTCTTTGATCTAATGAATATCGCTGAACACACATTTCGAACAAGTGGGTTAACAATGCGCGACATTCAGATTCTACAACAAACCATACAAAACCAATGCTCCTCCATTCACAAAAAACGCGTTAGTTCTCTGATACTTGCTACAAAAAGTGTACTTGACGGTTCAGACT
>NZ_JAKEUW010000131.1:0-1779 GCF_022398115.1 Vibrio sp. Isolate22
TATTGGAAAGAGCGGTATGGATACCACAAGCGTTCACTCTCAGAAACAGCGATGTATCGAGTTAAACAGTTGCTAGGAGGGAAACTGAGCTTAAGAAATTACAATGCCCAGGTGGGTGAAACTTACGCGATGATAAAAGCGTTGAACAAGCTTACTAGGTTAGGTATGCCTAAAACTTGTCGTATTGACTAAGAAATACGCGAAACGGGTTGGCTCTATATCTAAATTTAATTACGCAACAAAGCCTTTCTAATTACCACGCCAAACGCTTGGAAAGTATCGGATGGTATTTTGGTCACTAACTTCTTCTTAGTGAAAGATATTCTATTTTTAGCAATCGCGATCAGCATTATCGAGCGCAATAAACCCCAAAATTAACGATAAAGCAATAAGGTTACCCTAATCTAGAAGACACCTTAAACCTTGAAATAAACAGGTCCGAAGCTGGCTAGAAGGACTCCGCCAGCTTCTGATATATAAGGTTTTACTTGGCAATACCATCATGATTGAAGCATTGTCTTGTTACCAAGCCCCACTTTTCGTCTTGGTACTGGTCTTCCACATAATTACCTGAGGTGTAGTCATTAACGACTTCTCTCCAGAACTTAACAGCATGATCTGCGCCCAATACTTGTTTAATCTCCCAACTGCCTTTTAGGTGTTCAAACAGTTCAGAGATAAACTGTTTCCCTACTTTATTTTTTCGAAAATAAGGCACCACATAGAAATCACAAATCTCAAACTCGTTTGGCGCTTTGGTTTCAATGGCAGTTAATGCAGCAGGAACGCCATCAATGTAGAGTAAATAACCCGTTACGGCATCACCAAGCGTCGGGTAAATCTCAAACAAGCCATACTCGTCTGGTTTGTCTCCGATAATCTTTGAAAACTCAGCCGCATAGCCCTGATATAAATTCGCGTATACCTGCTGATTACCACTATAGACTGTCACAATGTTCATAAACTGATCTCTGTATTGTTTCGCACCACAATGGTGTGAGCTCATCTTTCCGGGCCTATTATCTCATTGATTATAGGAAAAATAATAGATATCAAATGCCCACTTACACGGATATTGCCTTACGGTAATAGTTGGCATTCTGTTGCTTTCCCTTGAATACTGCGTAATTTGGGACACACTAAACGAGGTCGAACCCAGTATTTGTTAGTACTTTATTTGAACCGACATTACCTACTAATGCATAGGCATCAATATATTTTAGGGATGAGTGCTTAGACAAGTAGGTTAGTAGCTTTCTGACCGCATTAGAGGCGACACCATTAGAACCAAAAGCTCGACCAACCCGATAGCCGAGCTCTCCGCTTTCACCATTTTTACTGATATCTCGAACGTTGATTCTCCCGCAAATAACACCGTTAGCATCCTTAATTAGCATCGGGATCAACTCACCATTTTGGTATTCCTTCAGGAAGCGCGCAATTTGCTCGGCAACCCCTGAATCAGAATAGAAACTGTCATCTCTAGCAGGAACAAATTGATCAAACCACTCTCTATTTTCGACTTCAAATTGGCGTTGTTGACTAAATCAGTTGGAACCTTTTCTCAGTCCTGCGATCTGATCCCATGTAGTAGAAGCATGGTGTTGTTATGGGTAAGTCGAAGAAGAAGATAGCGAACTGGAGTGAGTATAATGAAGCCTTGTGCAAGCGAGGCTCAGTAACGTTTTGGATTGACGACTCAGCCGTTGAAGCATGGCAATGTAAAAGTCACCATGGTAAACGAGGTAGAGGCTTTCAATTTTCTGATACTGCTATTGA
>NZ_JAKEUW010000132.1:0-1773 GCF_022398115.1 Vibrio sp. Isolate22
GGGGCCCGCACAAGCGGTGGAGCATGTGGTTTAATTCGATGCAACGCGAAGAACCTTACCTACTCTTGACATCCAGAGAAGCCAGCGGAGACGCAGGTGTGCCTTCGGGAGCTCTGAGACAGGTGCTGCATGGCTGTCGTCAGCTCGTGTTGTGAAATGTTGGGTTAAGTCCCGCAACGAGCGCAACCCTTATCCTTGTTTGCCAGCGAGTAATGTCGGGAACTCCAGGGAGACTGCCGGTGATAAACCGGAGGAAGGTGGGGACGACGTCAAGTCATCATGGCCCTTACGAGTAGGGCTACACACGTGCTACAATGGCGCATACAGAGGGCTGCRAACTTGCGAGAGTGAGCGAATCCCAAAAAGTGCGTCGTAGTCCGGATTGGAGTCTGCAACTCGACTCCATGAAGTCGGAATCGCTAGTAATCGTAGATCAGAATGCTACGGTGAATACGTTCCCGGGCCTTGTACACACCGCCCGTCACACCATGGGAGTGGGCTGCAAAAGAAGTGGGTAGTTTAACCTTCGGGAGGACGCTCACCACTTTGTGGTTCATGACTGGGGTGAAGTCGTAACAAGGTAGCCCTAGGGGAACCTGGGGCTGGATCACCTCCTTATACGAAGATGACGCTCACCACTTTGTGGTTCATGACTGGGGTGAAGTCGTAACAAGGTAGCCCTAGGGGAACCTGGGGCTGGATCACCTCCTTATACGAAGATRTTCACGATAAGTGTCCACACAGATTGATACGGTTTAGAAAGTAAAGAGACGAAGAACTCCCAAGTTCTTCAATCCAGTGTCCCGTTCGTCTAGAGGCCTAGGACACCGCCCTTTCACGGCGGTAACAGGGGTTCGACTCCCCTACGGGATACCATTGGGTCGTTAGCTCAGTTGGTAGAGCAGTTGACTTTTAATCAATTGGTCGCAGGTTCGAATCCTGCACGACCCACCATTCTTTCTCCACGAAGGAATTAAAACTTTTAGTGGGCGATTAGCTCAGTTGGGAGAGCACCTGCCTTACAAGCAGGGGGTCACTGGTTCGAGCCCGGTATCGCCCACCATTCTCTAAATATTCTTGGAAGTTAAAACTCCAAACCACTTCTTATGTTGTTGGTTGGTTTTTTCGACTGCGAGAGTTTTTAGAAAATGCATTCTTCGGAATACATGCTCTTTAACAATTTGGAAAGCTGACTGATTAACTCTAAGAGTTAATCAAATTAAAAGTTCTCAATGTTTATCTTTAGATAAACACAACACAAACACATTCAAGTGTCTTGTATTCGATTCAAATCTAATTTGAATCACCATTGAGTCCGGCAAACACGTAATAAGAACTAACCCTTCTTATTACAACCAAAAACCTTGGTTGCTGTTTTGTCTTCACTTTTTAAAAGTGAAAGCAAATACCATACATGAGACCTCTTCGGGTTGTATGGTTAAGTGACTAAGCGTACACGGTGGATGCCTTGGCAGTCAGAGGCGATGAAGGACGTATTAACTTGCGATAAGCCCAGATTAGACAGTAAAAGTCATTTGAGTCTGGGATTTCCGAATGGGGAAACCCACTTACATAAGTAAGTATCTTGTTGTGAATACATAGCAACAAGAGGCAAACCGGGGGAACTGAAACATCTAAGTACCCCGAGGAAGAGAAATCAACCGAGATTCCGAAAGTAGCGGCGAGCGAAATTGGATTAGCCCTTAAGCTTTTAATGAGACAGACGAAGGCTCTGGAAAGTGCTGCAATAAAGGGTGATAGCCCCGTAGTCGA
>NZ_JAKEUW010000133.1:0-1739 GCF_022398115.1 Vibrio sp. Isolate22
CTAGTTCTTGCTCTCGCTGACTAGTACTGGTGTCTTTCTTCGAGGACTAGTACTGGTGTCTTTCTTCGAGTTCTTTCGCCACCCGTAGATTTGAGATTCATGTAAAGAAAGCTGTCTTGCTGTCGCAGCTACTCCCACTTTATCTGCTAACTTCAGGGTTTCTGCTTTAAATTCAGGGGAATGTTTAATTCTAGTTTTCTTAGTTGTCATTGTTCACCTCGTTAGTGATTGTACTCACTTAACTCAGTGTCCAAAACTGCTGGGGCGGATCAATATTGAGCAAGGACAAACTAACTCTGATCTTCGTCAGATCCGCTTTGTTTTTGCTTATCTCTATGTGTATATTGAGATCAGTTATCATTTGGTTAGGTATAAAAATGAAAGTATACGATTGTTGTGATTTGGTACGTGAACTGTACTCTCAAATTGGTAGTGGCGACCAAGGCTACATCCCTCAAGCTATCACCTGCGCAGTAAAAACATTAAACGACCTTGCAGCAGATGAATCTCTTCCTAAAGAAGCTCGCGAACGTGCGGCATTCGCAGCTGCTAACCTACTCATCTCAGATTTCGAGGACTAATATGAACCTCGCTAATTTTGAAAAGATGGATCCTGTTATGTTGATGAGCATCGTCAACATGAAGCTACGTGACGACTTCGGCGGAGATTTAGACCGAGTGGTTAACTTCTACGAAATCGACAAAGCCGCATTAATCGCTAAACTTGCCTCAGCGGATTTTGAATACCTGCCAGAAGCAAAACAGTTCAGATAATGGTGTGAATTCAGCTTGATAGACAAAGGCCAACTCGATGTTGGTCTTTTTTATTGGTGTCAACCTTAGCCAATACAGCCTTCAGAATATAAATTATCTCCTCCTTACTCTCTTTTTATATCTTAGACTCTAAGAACGCGCCTTGAATCGTAGCGTGTAGTTGTATAGGCTACCTCAAATAGCATATAAAAACTCATCACCCAACTTGATGATAGTGAAGGATTAACAATGAAAAGACTCGGACTTTTGGCAGTGTTCGCTGCAACGCTTACTGCGGGTTGCGCTTCAAATACTCAGCAAGACAATTTTCGTGAAGCCTCTTTTGAGCTGTGTAATACTGAAGTCGATATTTACTCTGTAAGCCACGATGAAAGAGTACGTATCGTCTGTTCTGATGGCTCTAAATTCGCTTTAAACAGCGAAGATACGCTAGAAGTAATGCGTGACATCAACATCGACTACTGCGATGGCGAAGGCTTGGGTAAGTTTAATGAAAGCCGTCATTACTACTCGTTCAAGTGTAAATCAGGCACTCTACTTAGCATCAAAAAGTAGAACCAACACAAAGAAATACAAAGGGTTAATGTGAAAGCATTAGCCCTTTTTAGTACCTGCTTCTCTTTACTCTCATCTCTCGACCATCAGATACAAAAAAGGCTCCCAACAGGAGCTTTTCAAATCGTATTTTTCAATCAAATAGCTTTAGTTCAAGGAAAAAGCGCGGAGTATTCAGCCCCCTTCCCTAAAGTAAATTACCACCTTCTAAAGAAGGTGGCTTTGTGTGAGCCCCCTAAAAGGGGGCCTTTGTTTAGTCCAACGCCAGTTGCTGCTGCTCCACGCGCTCTTTTTTCTCTTGATGTCTTACATAGCGTCGAATGATTTCTTCATTAACCCCTACGCTATCGACAAAATAGCCCCTTTGCCAAAAGTGGTTACCCCAGAGTTTGTTTCTCCTTAAATATGGA
>NZ_JAKEUW010000134.1:0-1696 GCF_022398115.1 Vibrio sp. Isolate22
TGGGAGGTATGGTGGGCACAAGTGCATGGGAGGTATGGTGGGCACAAGTGCAAGAAAGTGGAATTAAGCCATTGAAAGAGTTCGCACGAAAACTGAGGCCTTATCTTCACGGTATTATTGGATCGGCAAGTTATCCGCTCAACACCTGCACATTGGAAGGGATAAACAACAAAATAAAGTTAATCAAGCGAATGGGGTATGGGTATCGAGATACAGACTACTTCTTCTTGAAGATAAAAGCGGCTTTCCCCGGAAAGCCGCGATGAACCTTTTTATTCTGCTCAGCTACTACGGTTTGAATCAAACAGAACAAAAATTTTTCTTTATACATCGTATTGTTTAAGCTATTTTTTATTAGTTAAACTTATGAAAGTTATAGACTAATAACCTTTGTTAGAGACTCTCCTCTTGAGCTTACTCTCTATCAGATTTTGAGGCATTTCAGCCACGGATGCATCGTGCTCAGATTTGGAACTATGGATTGATACAGACCTATAGATAGGTTACCGACAAACAAGGATACGTTATGAAAAAGCTCTTACTTGCTACCGCCATTGGTTTGGCTTCGACCAGCTCGTTTGCGTCAATTGAGACAAAAGATTGGTATGACGAAGCATCATCAAAAGCTAAACAGTTTGTTAAAGACAATATTGTCTTAGACTTTTACGCTTCTCCAAGCGGTACTGGTTTTATCAAGGACTCGCAAGTTGCTGATTACATCGATTTAGCTCATGAACGCGGTATTACTGGCGCTTCCGCGACCATTGCTGCCCCAAATACCCCAAACTTACTTGCGTTTAAATCCTAGCATGGGAAATGGACCAAGGCTACTTCTTCCGCTAAGACGCCTATCCGCTACGTGAAAAGCGTAGAAGACTTTCAACTAGCCCACGATAACGGGGAATATGCGGTGATGGCTGAGTATGGTGTTAAAACAATGCAGTTAACCTATAACGAAACTGAGCTCACGGGTTCTGGGGTTATCTCAATGCTGAATGGTGACACCACGGGCCTGACGGATTTTGGTAAAGAAGTAATCGATGAGATGGTCAAGCATGGTATCACGGTGGATCTTTCTCATACATCACCATACACAACCAGCGACATTACAGACTACATGCAAAAACACCATAAAGGTGTCCCTGTTATTTATTCTCACTCTCCTGTAGCGTCTACGTATAACTGTGAACCTCATGAAACCCTTGAAGAAACACAGCAACGCATGGCCAAAAACGACCTCAAAAAAGGTGACCCTGATTATCGCCTTGCCGCTTGTTACCGATTACTTTCAGACGAACAAGTAAAAACAGTCGCGGATATGGGCGGTGTGGTTTCGGTTGTTGCCGCTGAGTGGATGCTAGATGGTATTTGGCCGGAAGATATTACTCCGCAACAGTTCGCGGAGATGATCGATGGCGCAGTTAAAGTAGGTGGTGTTGATCATGTTGGTATCGCGACAGACGATATGATGACAGGGCGTTGTTGATCAAATCAGCTAAAGGACGTATCTATCCTACGGAACTTACCTGTTAGTTTCTAATAGGCATACCTAGTCCTAGAACTTTGTTCATTGCTTTGACGTTTGCTAACGCCTCACCAACTTGAGCGTTATAACATCTCAAGCTCAATGTGCCGCTAGTCAGTCCTTTATATCGGGACATTGCCGTCTCAGAGATTGAACGGTCGTGGTAGCCAG
>NZ_JAKEUW010000135.1:0-1604 GCF_022398115.1 Vibrio sp. Isolate22
CCAGTGTGGCTGATCATCCTCTCAGACCAGCTAGGGATCGTCGCCTTGGTGAGCCATTACCTCACCAACTAGCTAATCCCACCTAGGCATATCTTGACGCGAGAGGCCCGAAGGTCCCCCTCTTTGGCCCGTAGGCATTATGCGGTATTAGCCATCGTTTCCAATGGTTATCCCCCACATCAAGGCAATTTCCTAGGCATTACTCACCCGTCCGCCGCTCGACGCCGTTATCGTTCCCCGAAGGTTCAGATAACTCGTTTCCGCTCGACTTGCATGTGTTAGGCCTGCCGCCAGCGTTCAATCTGAGCCATGATCAAACTCTTCAATTTAAGATTTTGTCGACTCAATGAATACTGATTACATTACATAGTAATGTTGAATTGACTGTGCCGAATCTTACGATTCGAATTGGTCACTCAGTTCATTGAAATCAAGTTGAAACCGAAGTTTCATTTTTGATATTCATCAACGAGTGCCCACACAGATTGATAGGTTTAAATTGTTAAAGAGCTTTGCTATCAACGCTTTAGCGTCGAAGCGGATGCGTATAATACGCGATTGACTGTTGAAGTCAACATAAAACTCTAAGTTTATTTAGAACTTTATGGTGACTTGCTTAATTACTAAGCAAAGTCGAAATTAAAGCCTGGCGATGTCCTACTCTCACATGGGGAAGCCCCACACTACCATCGGCGCTATTGTGTTTCACTTCTGAGTTCGGCATGGAATCAGGTGGGTCCACAATGCTATGGTYGCCAAGCAAATTTTAAAATTCGGAAAGCTGTTTCTGTTCTCTTCAAACTCATTCAAGCGTTTGTATCTTATGAGTCCATCAAAACCCCTTGGGTGTTGTATGGTTAAGCCTCACGGGCAATTAGTACAGGTTAGCTCAACGCCTCACAGCGCTTACACACCCTGCCTATCAACGTTCTAGTCTTGAACAACCCTTTAGGACGCTTAAAGCGTCAGGGAAAACTCATCTCAGGGCTCGCTTCCCGCTTAGATGCTTTCAGCGGTTATCGATTCCGAACTTAGCTACCGGGCAATGCCATTGGCATGACAACCCGAACACCNACTTCAGCCCCAGGATGTGATGAGCCGACATCGAGGTGCCAAACACCGCCGTCGATATGAACTCTTGGGCGGTATCAGCCTGTTATCCCCGGAGTACCTTTTATCCGTTGAGCGATGGCCCTTCCATTCAGAACCACCGGATCACTATGACCTGCTTTCGCACCTGCTCGAATTGTCATTCTCGCAGTCAAGCGGGCTTATGCCATTGCACTAACCTCACGATGTCCAACCGTGWTTAGCCCACCTTCGTGCTCCTCCGTTACTCTTTGGGAGGAGACCGCCCCAGTCAAACTACCCACCAGGCACTGTCCGTAAYCCCGATTCAGGGRCCAACGTTAGAACATCAACACTACAAGGGTGGTATTTCAAGGACGACTCCCCCCCATCTGGCGACGCGGTTTCAAAGTCTCCCACCTATCCTACACATGTAGGGTCAATGTTCAGTGCCAAGCTGTAGTAAAGGTTCACGGGGTCTTTCCGTCTAGCCGCGGGTACACTGCATCTTCACAGCGATTTCAATTTCACTGAGT
>NZ_JAKEUW010000136.1:0-1586 GCF_022398115.1 Vibrio sp. Isolate22
GGCTAGTTCTTGCTCTCGTTGACTAGTACTGGTGTCTTTCTTCGAGTTCCTTTCTTCGAGTTCTTTCGCCACCCGTAGATTTGAGATTCATGTAAAGAAAGCTGTCTTGCTGTCGCAGCTACTCCCACTTTATCTGCTAACTTCAGGGCTTCTGCTTTAAATTCAGGGGAATGTTTAATTCTAGTTTTCTTAGTTGTCATTGTTCACCTCGTTAGTGATTGTACTCACTTAACTCAGTGTCCAAAACTGCTGGGGCGGATCAGTACCCATCAGTGACACGTATCCTTTAACGGGAACAGTGAGTGTCCTAATACAGCTATGTATTAACTGATACGAGACTCTAGAGTAACAAATCCAATAGTTAGAATCTAAAAGCGACCAAAGGAAGAGAGTGTGGTTAGAATTCGAAATTATCAAGAAAGTGATGCTAAAGCGCTATGGGAGATCTTTTTCTACACAGTTCGCAACGTGAACATACGAGACTATTCTCAAGAGCAGGTAGAGGCTTGGGCACCAAGTGGTTTTGACTTTGCGTTATGGCAAAAGCGTATAGACGGGTTAAAACCTTTTGTCGCTGAGTTAGATGGTCATATTGTTGGCTATACTGACCTACAGCCAAGTGGTTTAGTCGACCATTTTTTTTGCCATCATGAATATCAGGGGCGAGGTGTTGGCCGAGCGTTGATGGAGCATGTATTCACGATTGGGCAAATTCGTGGGGTATCAAGATACTTCTCAGAGGTAAGTATCACCGCGAGGCCATTTTATGAGCGTATGGGTTTTAAAGTAGTGAATGATCAGCAAGTCGATATGCGTGGAGTAACGCTGACGAATTTCGTGATGGAAAAGGTTGTCGACAATTAGGCTTACGTTAAGAGCGAAGATTGTGAAGAGGAACAGACCTAAAAGGATTATTAAACCTTTTTAAGGGTAAATTTTGCTGATCTACTGATATTGTCGATGAGTTCAAATTGTGTGCTAGCCAATTTGTCTAATCTTAAAGATTGAATGAATACAAGGAGTGTTGTTCATGAGTCATGTGAGTAGATTAAAAATATATACATTAGTGTCGATGTTTTCTTTTGCAATCGGAGTGTTAGCCCTGCAAGCTGGGGTCTCTGGGTTGTTTCCGCTTTTCGTCGTGGTTATTTCTTTCTTTTCTTTTGTCATCAATTCATTCCTTTGTTTATTCGGTCATAAATATGAGAATGCCAAAGAATAAATCTCGAAAATGATTGTAAAAAATCTCCTCTAAGTCTCAATTATGGGACAGATGTTGATGACGTTTTTACAAGTTCCCTAAGATTTCCTCTTTAATTTCAATGTACTATTCGGTTCGATTGAAAAGAGTGAGGGCTTTGTTGCGTAATTAAATTTAGATATAGAGCCAACCCGTTTCGCGTATTTCTTAGTCAATACGACAGGTTTTAGGCATACCTAACCTAGTAAGCTTGTTCAACGCTTTTATCATCGCGTAAGTTTCACCCACCTGGGCATTGTAATTTCTTAAGCTCAGTTTCCCTCCTAGCAACTGTTTAACTCGATACATCGCTGTTTCTGAGAGTGAACGCTTGTGGTATCCATAC
>NZ_JAKEUW010000137.1:0-1571 GCF_022398115.1 Vibrio sp. Isolate22
TCATCATATAACGCACCTTATGCGGATTCACTTATGTTCATCATGCTGACTACCTAGCACTCACCCGATTGTGGTTATCAGGAGGATCGTTCTCTCGCGATTTAGATCCCGACTGGTGCATGACTACCAGTCTTCGTTACATTGTCAGACTCGCTACTTTATTCAGAGTCCTAGGTTCATCTGGTGATACAGATGGTTCACACATTAAGCGGTGAACAGCGCTTCATACGACCTCACGTCGCACGCCCCAAAGTGAGTTACGCTTCAAAGTTTAAACAATGATGTTCAGTTAACTTTGATATACAAAAAGTAATGACAGGCAAAATGCAAGACTTACCTAATTCCGCTGTAGGATGCATGGGTTACTAGTAATCGCCCTGACAGACCAAAAATGCCAGAAGTTTAAAGTCATACAAACAGATATGCATTTGAGCACCTAACCTTGGGGCTTTATGCTATGTTTGAAATAGTTTACTAGGAAGGTTATTGGTCGAGTCAAATCGACGCTTGCAATGGGTCACGTTTTGTTGGTTTTGTATAACGATAATCATCTAAATCACTAGTCTAATGCTCTGATTTTTCAGGGAAAATTTTTAATTAGTTTGGAGTTGTGGATGCTATCACACGATTGGTCACTTAATGCCGAAAAAAGAAGAAAGGATAGAGAGGAGAATGGACTATCCATTAATGAAGCTCAATCATCTTTAGGTATGTATCGAACCTCGGTTTATCCAATAGCAACAGAAGTTGCTGATTTTATATTTTCAAATTGGGGGGCTCGAATGGTCGCAAGACTAGATAAAGAATCCCGAAAAATACTGTTTGAAATTTTTGATTCTGAATTTAATACTGACAGTGAAACAATTTTGGTTAGGATTCGTGATATTCCGTTCGAGCTTGGAACGAAGCTTAGGTGGAAGAGCAATCCTAATGTTTCTGCAGAAATAAACTCCGAAGGAATTTTTTTAAATGGAAAGGTGTTTACTTCTTTTTCTAGGGCAGGGACTGAAATTACCAAGAACAGTGTTAATGGTTGGAAAACATGGGAATATTATTGCAATGAATCTTCGTGCTGGTTTAGCGTAAACAGACGTCGGAAAGAATACGTAGATAAAATTTCAACGGATGTACTTACCAGAATAAATCCGACCAACTAGCGTAAATTGGGGAGTTGAAGTGATTAACGTAACGTCACTTAGTGCCCACCTCAACCAAGCCTGTTAGCTAGTGCGATTTTACTCAACGCGCTAGCTATTCAAAACTCACTTTGCAATACCTGTAGTTATTTATGACTTGCTAAATTAGCAAAGACACCAACTCGAAATTGTCCGTGCGACGTGAAGTCGCATGAAGCGCTGTTCACCGCGATAAGAGTGAACCGTTTGTATCACCAGACGACCCTAAGGCTCTGAATAAAGCAGCGAGCCTGACAATGTAACGAAGTTTGGCACTGTGCCAAACGGGAGCAGAACCGTGAGGGAATGCTCCTCCTGATAACCACGAATTGGGTGAGTGCTAGGGAATCAGTATGATGAACGAAAGTGAATCCATGTAAGGTGCGTTATACGTGA
>NZ_JAKEUW010000138.1:0-1390 GCF_022398115.1 Vibrio sp. Isolate22
ATGAGTAGGGTAGGAAAGGAAACTGCTGGGACAATGCTTGTGTTGAGAGTTTCTTCCATTCTATGAAAGTGGAAGCGATCCAATATGAGCCGATTATGACGAGAGAGCAGATGCGCCAAACGATCTTCGAGTACATAGAGGTTGATTATAATCGAACGAGAAGGCACAGTGCTCTTGGGTATCTAAGCCCAGTTAACTTTGAACAACAAAATGTCGCTTAATGAAGTGTCCAGTCTGGCTGGAGCAGATCAGTATTTATAACTAACTTTAATTTGAAAAAGATAACTGGTGGAGTTAGACAGTCGTTGCCAAACAACGTTCTTGACGAAATTATTCCTTTAATTAATGAGTTGAGGAATACGTTTTCGACTCTCGAACTTAGTCGACTCTGCTTGATCAACGATCTCTTTGATAATGGTGGTGAGTTACTTGTCGAAGCCTTATCTAAATACAAAGAAACTAGTTTGACAGGAGCTGCTTATCACTCGTCTCATGAGTGTCGGGAGCTGAATAAGAATTTTTTAGATCTATCCTGGGATCAAGAAGATCGAGAAAAAGTTAAGCGTTTAGAAGTAGAGCTCACAAAGATATATGAAAACATTTTGTATGGAGAAGTGAGTGACTCTGAGGTGAGTTTAGTTATTCCTAATGAGTTAAAGTCTGAATATGGTGCTGAAGATGCTAAGGTTACGCTTCGTAAAAATAGCGGCCACCTAATTTTTAGTAATCCCTCCAAAGAGGACATTATTGATCAGTTAAAGTTAGTTTTATTGGATGCAGAGACCTTTAGAAACTCAAGCGACGACATAAAAGAACAAATCGGTAAGTTCACTTATGGAACTGACAGGTGGGGTGTCGTTAAAGATAACGATACAATGAAAGAATGGAAGAAGTACAAAGACAAGATAGCGGACTTAGTTATTACTTATTTTCGGATATCATCGCCTAACCAGATAAGCTCTAATCTATTAGATAGCTTAAACTTAAGGCCATGTCGAACATGCAGAAAACAATTCTGATTTACCATAATTTCCTTGTACGCACCAAGAACTAGAGGCTGATTATCAGCCTCTTTTTTATCCGTCTAACAAACTTTGGGGCAGAACTGAGCTAGCTGGCACTTTTTAGAAAAGTGCCATGAGTAAAACTGATCTGCTCCAGCCAGACTGGACACTTCATTAAGCGACATTTTGTTGTTCAAAGTTAACTGGGCTTAGATACCCAAGAGCACTGTGCCTTCTCGTTCGATTATAATCAACCTCTATGTACTCGAAGATCGTTTGGCGCATCTGCTCTCTCGTCATAATCGGCTCATATTGGATCGCTTCCACTTTCATAGAATGGAAGAAACTCTCAACACAAGCATTGTCCCAGCAGTTTCCTTTCCTAC
>NZ_JAKEUW010000139.1:0-1299 GCF_022398115.1 Vibrio sp. Isolate22
ATTGGAAAGAGCGGTATGGATACCACAAGCGTTCAATTGGAAAGAGCGGTATGGATACCACAAGCGTTCACTCTCAGAAACAGCGATGTATCGAGTTAAACAGTTGCTAGGAGGGAAACTGAGCTTAAGAAATTACAATGCCCAGGTGGGTGAAACTTACGCGATGATAAAAGCGTTGAACAAGCTTACTAGGTTAGGTATGCCTAAAACCTG
This sequence comes from Vibrio sp. Isolate22, assembly GCF_022398115.1. Taxonomy (NCBI): domain Bacteria; kingdom Pseudomonadati; phylum Pseudomonadota; class Gammaproteobacteria; order Vibrionales; family Vibrionaceae; genus Vibrio; species Vibrio sp. Isolate22. The sequence goes on from NZ_JAKEUW010000139.1 coordinate 214, forward strand.
TCGTATTGACTAAGAAATACGCGAAACGGGTTGGCTCTATATCTAAATTTAATTACGCAACAAAGCCAAGATTTACTGCCGAATAGATAGGTTCTATTTACATTTAAAGAGTACAACCGATCACGCCAACTTGGTTCCTGCCCTTCTATCAAGGAAACAGCTTGCCTGTGTGTCGCTACTGCTGAGTTCACCACTAAACTGGCTGCCCACTGAGTATTTGGCTCATCGATACTATGCTGCACTATCTGAGCGTGACCGAGGTTGACATATTCAAACTCGGTATAGCTCGCAATCTTCTTGCTAAAGAAGCCACCACCGGAATCAAGATTCGCCTCACTCAACACCAAGACCTGCAGTTGTGATTGAACTCTTTCAGCCAATACAACCGACACAGCACCACCCATGCTGTGACCATAGATCACAAACTTATCCAAGCCCAAAGATTGAATGAATGCCTCAAGATAAGCCGCATGACTACCTATGGAGTAATCGAAACCCTCAGGCTGATCACTAAATCCCGAACCTAATAAATCGACAAGAATGCGCCGATGAGGATGCAAATATTCACTGGCCGCAACGGCCGGATAATCAAACGAGGAAGCGCAGCCGATATCGTGTATAAAAATAATAGGCACTTCCGAACCGGGAAGATCGTGATACCTGAGTATCGCGTTACAGCCCTCAACCTTAAACTCTTTAATTTCTTCCCCTGAAACCCACAGAACACGACACTTAACATATACATACTTCACATACCAAGCGCGTCGAATTGCTTGTTATTGACTAGCCAATCAAGCCACTGAAAATACAACGCGTTCTTTGCTCTCATCATCTTTCAACTCAAGTAAAATACCTTCGGCCTTTGCGTCTTTTAATGGGCGTTGTTGATCAAATCAGCTAAAGGACGTATCTATCCTACGGAACTTACCTGTTAGTTTCTAATAGGCATACCTAGTCCTAGAACTTTGTTCATTGCTTTGACGTTTGCTAACGCCTCACCAACTTGAGCGTTATAACATCTCAAGCTCAATGTGCCGCTAGTCAGTCCTTTATATCGGGACATTGCCGTCTCAGAGATTGAACGGT
>NZ_JAKEUW010000014.1:0-104616 GCF_022398115.1 Vibrio sp. Isolate22
TTGAGCTAACCTTTGAGCTAACCTGTACTAATTGCCCGTGAGGCTTAACCATACAACACCCAAGGGGTTTTGATGGACTCAAAGATACAAACGCTTGAATGAGTTTGAAGAGAACAGAAACAGCTTTCCGAATTTTAAAATTTGCTTGGCGACCATAGCATTGTGGACCCACCTGATTCCATGCCGAACTCAGAAGTGAAACACAATAGCGCCGATGGTAGTGTGGGGCTTCCCCATGTGAGAGTAGGACATCGCCAGGCTCCAAATTTATTTTCACTTTTAAAAAGTGAAGACAAAAATGTTATGAACGACTTGTCAGCGACGACAAGTAGTCCACTGCGGAGTGGTAGTTCAGTTGGTTAGAATACCGGCCTGTCACGCCGGGGGTCGCGGGTTCGAGTCCCGTCCACTCCGCCACTTATTCGATAACCTCGCCTAATGCGAGGTTTTTTCGAATCTAAAGTACAAAAAGTTTTAGGGGTGTAGCTCCAATTGGCAGAGCAGCGGATTCCAAATCCGCGTGTTGGGAGTTCGAATCTCTCCACCCCTGCCACATTAAAAGGCTCTAGCAGAAATGCTAGAGCCTTTTTGCTTTCTGGGTGCGAACTAGGTGTGAATTAGTGCTATTGGCAGAGCCGCTTATTCCCACAACTTAATACAGCGGCTATTGTTTTAAGCTGAATATTCCAAGCGTTATATAAGAAGTTACTTCTGAACTGCAGGGGCTTTATGCTCGTTCTGTCGCAAGGTTATTCCTAGATAACAGAGGCTACGTCAGGTTAACTCCCCCTCCAATCTACAACCTTATGGCTTTAGCTTAAGTTCCGGTGCGTTTCGCCTTTTAATTTGGTTGGTTTCTTCAACGATAAATAAAGTAAGTGTTGAGATAGTTATGAGCTCTCTGTTGCTCTAGAGTCGAATCTAAATAGGCTAGCAGCTTGTAGTTTTTTGGAAGAACGACTTATCAATATGTTAGCTCAGTTGCTTATAGCTGCTCTGTAAATAGGATCGTCAGGTCTTTAAGCATGATCTGGGGCCCCTCGAGTCATAACATGCTTCTAGTTTGCTTCAAACCATTCGGGTACATGGCTTTTCTAGGTAGTGGCTCCACTACTTTTTAAGCTACTACTAATAGTCTCGGTATTTTCCGTACCTTACCTAACTCTTTTAGCAAAGATACGATATTGAATTTTTGTACCTGAAATGCAGTTCGATTAGATAATCTAGGGAGCTTAGCCGTTGTATTGGGCTCTCTCACACTAATGTTACGTATTAGGGGGATAGGGTAATTAAGGAAGGAACGTTGGCAGAGATCGGGTACAAAAAAGGCCGCTTATACAAGCGGCCTCTGTTTATCATATGATTGTTAATCTAACTCTTTTCAGCTTGTTTGGCTTTCTCTATCATCGGAGTAATCGTTGAGCCTTGAACCAGGATTGAGAACACTACAACGGCATAGGTCATGACAAGGATAATTTCTTTAACATCTATCGCCTTATCTTCAATTACCCAGATACCTGAAGGGATTGAAAGAGCCATTGCTAGCGCTAAGCCGCCACGTAAGCCACCCCAAGTTAGAATCTTAATTGACCATGGGTTGTAAGTTCTAAAGCGCTTAAATCCAATGTATGACAAGAAAACACTTAGATAGCGTGCACTCAATACGAGAGGACCGGCGAATGCCATTAAGATCCAGTCTTCTTGGTGGAACTTGAACAGCAGCATCGACATACCAATCAATAAGAACAATACGCCATTTAAGAATTCATCTATCAGTTCCCAGAAGTGGTCTAAGTGGTCTTCACTCTCTTTTGAGAAGCCGATGAAGCGAGTCCAGTTACCAATCATGATACCTGACACCACCATAGCCAATGGACCTGATACGTGGAGAACTTCAGCAAAAGCATAACCCGCAGTAGGGACACCAATAGTTAGTAGCAATTCCATTGAGTGGTCATCAGTGTTACTGATTAGGTAGTGGAATATAAGACCTAATGCAAAACCATAAACGATACCGCCAATTGCCTCTTGGACAAATAGCATGGTCACACTGCCTACTGTTGGTGCCTCTGTACCAAAAGCTATGGTGAATAGAGTTACGAAGATTACCAAGCCAAAACCATCGTTAAATAGCGATTCACCTTCAATCTGAGTTGAGATTCGTTTCGGTGCATCGAGTTTCTTTACAATGGCTAAAACAGCGATTGGGTCGGTAGGAGAGATAAGAGAACCGAACAGTAAGCAGTAAATGAGATCGAATTGAATGCCGATGAACTGACAGAAACCATAAAGAACAAAACCAATAAAGAAGGTCGAGAATAGAGTCGCACCAAGTGCAAGTACTGTGATTTCCCACTTTTGGTCTTTTAGGTTTGGTAGCTTTATCCCTAAACCGCCTGCGAATAGTAAGAAGCCTAATATCCCTTTAAGTAGGAAGTCTTCAAAATTGATACTGGCAACCGTTTCAGAAGCAATGTCGGCCAACTGAAACCAGTTGTTTTGGCCCGCAATGATAATTAAAAGAGACAGCATCATTGAGCCTGCTGTGATGGCGATGGTTGTTTGCATTTTACCAATTTTGCTATTAACAAAAGCAATAAGCATGGCTGCAGCAGACAAGAAGCATAAGGTGTAATAGACCGACATTGGGGTACCAACATGTAACAAAGTATGAATATGAATTTTCGTTGTCTCATGCTCAAATAGCAAACACTTTTTGTCAGGACTCGGTAATCAATTTCCTCATTTAGACGTCTAGACTCCTTTTTAATGTGTGATAGGATGGAAGCATAATTAAAGGAATGAGGTTGTACCGTGGGAAGTAATGTAAGGCAAAAGATTGACGCTCTGTTAAAGCAACGAATTTTACTGATTGATGGTGGTATGGGTACCATGATTCAGGATTATAAATTGGAAGAGCAAGACTATCGTGGTGAACGCTTTGCGGATTGGCATAGTGACTTAAAGGGTAACAATGACCTTTTGGTGCTTACACAACCTAAGCTTATCAAAGATATTCATTCGCAATATTTGGAAGCTGGGGCTGATATCCTTGAAACCAATACTTTCAACGCTACAACCATTGCTATGGCCGACTACGACATGGAAAGCCTTAGTGAAGAAATTAACTTTGCAGCAGCCAAGTTAGCACGTGAAGCCGCTGACGAATGGACTGCAAAGACTCCTGAGAAGCCTCGTTTTGTTGCAGGCGTATTAGGTCCAACCAACCGAACTTGTTCAATCTCTCCAGATGTTAATGATCCAGGCTATCGTAATGTGAGCTTTGACGAACTCGTCGAGGCTTACTCTGAATCGACTCGTGCGCTGATCAAAGGTGGCTCAGACCTTATTCTTATCGAAACCATCTTCGATACACTCAATGCTAAAGCGTGTGCTTTTGCAGTGGAATCTGTTTTCGAAGAAGTAGGCATCACTTTACCGGTCATGATCTCCGGCACCATTACTGATGCATCAGGTCGTACGCTTTCAGGGCAGACGACGGAAGCTTTCTATAACGCCCTTCGTCATGTTAAACCTATCTCGTTTGGTTTGAACTGTGCATTAGGCCCTGATGAGCTGCGTGAGTATGTTGGCGAGATGTCTCGTATCTCAGAGAGTTATGTTTCTGCTCACCCTAACGCTGGTTTACCTAACGCATTTGGCGAGTATGACCTTTCACCTGAAGACATGGCTGAACATGTTAAAGAGTGGGCTGAAAGTGGCTTCTTGAACCTGATTGGTGGCTGTTGTGGTACCACGCCAGAACATATTCGCCAAATGGCAGAAGTGGTTGAAGGTGTAACTCCTCGCCAATTGCCGGACTTACCTGTGTCGTGTCGTTTATCCGGTTTAGAACCTCTGACCATTGCTAAAGAGTCTCTGTTTGTAAACGTGGGTGAGCGAACGAACGTGACCGGTTCTGCACGCTTCAAACGCTTGATCAAAGAAGAGCTTTACGATGAGGCATTGAGTGTTGCTCGTGAGCAAGTTGAAAACGGCGCCCAGATCATCGATATCAACATGGATGAAGGGATGCTAGACGCTGAAGCGTGCATGGTCAAATTCCTTAATCTATGTGCCTCTGAGCCAGAAATTTCAAAAGTCCCAGTGATGGTCGATTCATCAAAGTGGGAGGTTATTGAAGCTGGCCTGAAATGTATTCAGGGTAAAGGTATCGTTAACTCCATCTCTCTAAAAGAGGGTAAAGAGAAGTTCGTCGAGCAAGCTAAGTTGGTTCGCCGCTATGGTGCAGCTGTCATCGTGATGGCATTTGATGAAGTCGGTCAGGCTGATACACGTGAACGTAAAGTCGAAATCTGTACTAATGCTTACAACATTCTTGTTGATGAGGTTGGCTTCCCACCAGAAGACATTATTTTTGACCCGAACATCTTCGCGGTTGCGACGGGTATTGAAGAGCACAATAACTATGCAGTTGATTTCATCGATGCAGTAGGCGATATCAAGCGCGACCTGCCTCATGCGATGATCTCTGGTGGTGTATCGAACGTGTCATTCTCATTCCGAGGTAACAACTACGTTCGTGAGGCAATCCACGCTGTATTCCTATATCACTGTTTTAAAAATGGTATGGATATGGGCATCGTAAACGCTGGTCAGTTGGAAATTTACGATAATGTACCAGAAGATCTGCGTGATGCTGTTGAAGATGTCGTACTAAACCGTCGTGAAGACTCTACGGAACGCTTGCTGGATATGGCAACCGAGTATCTAGAGCGAGCTGTTGGTAAAGTTGAAGATAAATCAGCACTTGAGTGGCGTACTTGGCCTGTAGAGAAGCGTTTAGAGCACTCTTTGGTCAAAGGTATTACTGACTTTATCGTTGAAGATACTGAAGAAGCACGTGTCAATTCAGATCGTCCAATTGAGGTAATTGAAGGTCCGTTAATGGACGGTATGAACGTGGTTGGTGACTTGTTTGGTGCAGGTAAGATGTTCCTTCCTCAAGTTGTTAAATCAGCCCGTGTAATGAAGCAAGCCGTTGCCCACTTGGAGCCGTTCATTAATGCATCCAAAGAAGTCGGCGCGAGTAACGGTAAGATCCTTCTTGCGACAGTTAAGGGTGATGTTCATGATATTGGTAAGAACATTGTTGGCGTTGTTCTTCAGTGTAATAACTATGACATCATTGACTTAGGTGTGATGGTTTCATGTGAAAAGATTCTCAAAGTCGCGAAAGAAGAAAACGTCGATATTATTGGCCTGTCGGGTCTAATTACTCCATCTCTTGATGAAATGGTGCATGTTGCCAAAGAGATGGAACGACAAGGCTTTAAGCTACCATTATTGATTGGTGGTGCAACGACATCAAAGGCGCATACTGCTGTTAAAATTGAACAGAATTACTCAGAGCCAGTGGTCTACGTCAATAACGCTTCTCGTGCGGTAGGCGTATGTACGTCACTGCTTTCTGAGGAGCTAAAACCTGCCTTCGTTGAGAAGTTGGACTTAGACTATGAGCGCGTTCGTGATCAGCATAATCGTAAGAAGCCTCGTACTAAGCCAGTGACACTAGAGCAAGCTCGCGCAAATAAAGTGGCGATTGATTGGGACGCATATACTCCGCCAGCACCAGCTAAACCGGGTGTGCATGTATTCAATGATTTTGATGTGGCAACACTGCGTAACTATATCGACTGGACACCATTCTTCATGACATGGTCATTAGTCGGTAAGTACCCAGCTATTCTTGACCACGAAGAGGTGGGCGAAGAGGCAAAACGTTTATTCAAAGATGCGAACGAGTTACTGGATCGTGTAGAGAAAGAGAAGTTACTTGAAGCCCGTGGTATGTGCGCGATGTTCCCAGCCAACAGTGTTGGTGATGACATTGAGGTGTATACCGACGAGTCTCGTACTGAAGTTCTAAAAGTTCTGCATAATCTTCGCCAGCAGACTGAGAAGCCTAAAGGCTTTAACTACTGTTTGTCAGATTACATCGCTCCAAAAGAAAGCGGCAAAGCAGACTGGATTGGTGGTTTTGCTGTGACAGGTGGTATTGGTGAGCGTGAGCTAGCGGATGAATATAAGGCCAATGGTGATGACTATAATGCCATCATGATTCAGGCTGTGGCTGACCGACTAGCGGAAGCGTTTGCTGAATACCTACACCAAGAGGTACGAAAGGACATTTGGGGTTACGCTCCAGATGAAGACTTATCTAACGATGATCTTATTCGAGAGAAATACCAAGGTATTCGTCCTGCTCCTGGTTATCCTGCTTGTCCTGAGCATACAGAGAAGGGCACGTTGTGGGAGTTGATGGATGTTGAGAAGACCATTGATATGTCACTGACGTCTAGCTACGCGATGTGGCCAGGTGCTTCAGTTTCTGGGATGTACTTCTCTCACCCAGATTCTCGATACTTTGCGATTGCTCAGATTCAACAAGATCAAGTAGACAGCTATGCTGACCGTAAAGGTTGGGATATGTTGGAAGCTGAGAGATGGCTAGGTCCAAATATTAACTAGTTATTAAATCAGCGAGTTAGTCGTTAAATTCGAAAGGAAAAGGGTTGCTTAATTGCAACCCTTTTTGTATCTGTGCTTTGAACGTTGAACTCTTATTAATTCACTATCGCTTTATTCGAATAGCTCTTGATGCAGCTTTTGAATCGCCTGTTTAGAGACTGACTCATTGAGCAGGAAGCATAAGTTATGAGGGCTTGCTCCGTAACAAATCATGCGCAGGTTGAAATCTTCAAGGGTGCTGAATACTTGCTTAGCGTAGCCTTTACTTTCACTCATGTTATTACCAATCAATGCCACCAAACATAGGTCATGTTCTACATTGACTGAACACAGTTCTTCTAGCTCAAGACGTGCTGCTTCTGGTAATTCAGGAGCACCACCAGATGTATCAGTTTGATCTAGGGTGAGTGAAACACTGATCTCCGAGGTAGTGATAAGATCGACGGAGATCTTATGTTTAGCAAGGATCTCAAATACTTTTGCAAGGAAACCGTAAGCATGGAACATATTAGCGCTACGTAGTGTAACCATGGTTTGGTTGCAGCGAAGGGCCAGGGCTCTGAACAGTGGAGAGCTTTCCACCTGTTGACGGATCCAAGTTCCACCTAGTTCTGGTGCTTTTGAAGAGCTGACAAACACCGGAATTTGGTGACGTAATGCCGGCACTAGCGTCGATGGGTGAAGGATCTTCGCTCCAAAGTTTGCCATCTCAGATGCTTCACTGAAGCTGATTTCTGGGATTGGAGAAGCTTTCGGTGCGATGCGAGGGTCGGTGGTGTAGATACCTGGAACGTCTGTCCAAATTTCTAAGCCAATCGCTTGTACTGACTCTGCAATAAGCGCTGCTGAGTAATCACTACCACCACGACCTAAGGTTGTTGTATTACCGTCATTATCTGCACCAATAAAGCCTTGTGTGACTACAACTTGTTGTTGGCACAGTGGAATCAGCTTCTCTTTCGCTAGCACTGAAATCTCTTCAAGCTGAGGTTCTGCTTTTCCGAAGTCATCATTGGTGCGCATCACTTCTCTTATATCGAAGCGAACCGCCGGTGTACCGCGTTCGCGAAGGATTTGAGCAAGAAGGTGTGTCGACATCAACTCACCACACGCAACTAAGTGATCGGTTAGCTTAGTGCTTATTTGAAATGATGCAGCCTCAGCTGCGCTCGCAATTTCATCAAGAATGGAGTGAACTTCTTTTTCGATGCTGATAGGGTCAGCAAGTTGGTCAAGAATTGCATTGTGGATGTCCGTCAACTGGGTCATTACTTCCTGACGGCGAGTTTTGTCTTGAACACCGTTTGCCAGTTCGACAAGTAAATTGGTTACACCTGAACACGCAGAACTTACGACTAACTTGGTATTTGAGTTGTTTTCAATAATGGCAGCACAACGGCTCATTGCTTCAAAGTTGGCAACACTTGTACCACCAAACTTAGCGACATTAAAAGAACCAGCTACATTAGATGCACTCACGATATATCTCCCACGACTTCCTAAAATAAAATTACGGTTGGGTAATCCAACGTCCAATGTTTTTCGAAGAGAGTTTTAGAGCAAAAAGAGAGGAATTATATGAATAGTAACCTCAGAAGCTCTTCACCATATAGATATGGTGACAGTTGCCGGGATTCAGCCCGCTCAACCGATAATAAAGGTCCTGCATCCTTTTATTATCTCGGCACTGCTCCCCATAAGTGCTTTGTATCGGAAATGCGGTTCCACAAAACACCTGCCTGGGCAGTGCTCCTCTTCTGCTAGATAGCCATTTCATTGAACGTGTTTGTGCTCACAATGTCAATTGGTAACTTGAGATAACTTAAAAATAATTTTAACAATTATGTGACAGTGGTTTGACCTCAAGACCTAAGGCTAATTGCTGACATGTTCGATTTGCTTTAGGGTGGAATATCGACACCATTAACGTAAGGGATTTACATGTCTAACTTCACAAATACTTCTACTATCGATAGCTTTTATCCACCACATCGAACGTTAATGGGGCCTGGACCTTCAGATATCTCACCTCAAGTGCTTCAAGCATTAAGTCGACCAACCATTGGTCACCTCGATCCACTTTTTATTACGATGATGGATGAGGTTAAACAGCTTCTTAAGTATGCCTTTCAGACAGAAAATGAGTTTACGATTGCTGTATCAGCACCAGGCAGTGCTGGTATGGAAACTTGTTTTGTTAACTTGATTGAGCCCGGTGAAAAGGTCATCGTTTGTCGAAATGGCGTGTTTGGTGAACGTATGCGAGAAAATGTAGTGCGCTGCGGTGGCGAAGCAATTCTTGTTGACGACGAATGGGGTAAGCCTGTATCTGTCGAAAAGGTACAGCAAGCATTATCAGAAAACCCAGACGCAGTCGCGGTTGCTTTTGTACATGCTGAGACCTCTACTGGTGCATTATCGGATGCTCAAGCTATCTCTGCGGTGGCTCGCCAGTTCGATGCATTGACGATTGTTGATGCTGTAACCTCACTGGGTGGTGTGCCACTGTTAGTGGACGAATGGCAGCTCGATGCGGTTTATTCTGGTAGTCAGAAATGCTTGTCTTGTGTTCCTGGTTTATCACCCGTAACTTTCTCTCAGCGTGCTGTTGATAAAATGAAAGCACGTCAGTCACCGGTACAAAGCTGGTTCTTGGATCAGAGCCTAGTATTAGGTTACTGGAGCGGTGAAGGTAAGCGTAGTTATCACCACACTGCACCAGTCAATAGTCTTTACGCGCTGCATGAGTCTCTCGTGCTACTGAAAAATGAAGGCTTAGATAATGCTTGGTCTCGTCATCACGCCATGCATCAAGAATTAAAAGAAGGTGTAGAAGCATTAGGGCTGAAGTTCGTTGTTGATGAAGAGAGCCGTTTACCACAGCTTAATGCTCTTTACTTCCCTGAAGGAATTGATGAAGCGAAAGTCAGATCACAGCTTTTAGAAGAGTATAACCTTGAGATTGGTGCTGGCCTTGGCTCTTTGGCTGGTAAGGCATGGCGTATTGGCTTGATGGGCTACGGTGCTCGTAAAGAGAATGTGGCGTTGTGTCTTAAAGCGCTGCAAGACGTACTTAAATAACCGAATTAGAATAGTTTCAAAGAAAAGCGCACGAGGATCGTGCGCTTTTTTGTTTGCTTTAAAGGTAATACTACGGGTTAAAATTGGCTACTGCTCTGCCGACGAGACGTTGTTTTCAGCTTGAGATATTTTCTTGTATTGAACCTGTGAAAAGTCTCTGTTTGGGAATAAAAACTTTGCTTCACTACGGATTTGTTGCGCTTTGCTCTCTTCCCCTAAACCTTGGTAAGCAAGGATCAGGTTGCTGTAGAACGCTGGTCTTGGTTTACTCTTTATGATCTCTAATGACCAATCAACATATGGCTGAATAAGGCTAGGATCACCTTTATAAAGACCAATGTTCAGGTAGGTGCTGTATATGTCCCAATCGTAGCGATCTTTCCAAACTACAGGGTTGGTGACTTGTTTGAGAATATCTGGGTTTTTAGGTTTAGATAGCTCAAATTTGGTCAGTACATAGTTGGTATGCAGTGCACTCAACATGTAAACACTCACTAGAATTGGTAACACTAAGCTAGTCACTCTAAATAGTGTTTTGCTGATGATGCTGAACGGCTGCTGATAATGACGTGAAGCACGCTGGTCTACCCAATAAATCAATATGATAAAGGTTATCCAGTGTATTGCCGAGTGATAGAACGGGTACTCTAACTGAGAGTGTAGAAGTATTGGTATGAATAGTGCCAGTAAAGCCAAGCGTGTTCCTTTGGCTGAGCTTGAGATCCGCGACAAAACTAATACTGCGGCAATCAATATTCCTATGATTGGTACAATACCGCCCTCAACTCCCCAGAATAGAAACTCATTGTGGGGGTGATCCATTGCTGGAAGCCCCGGATGATAGTTTGAATTGAGTTGATGCTGACGAGCGGTATACAGGGTGTACTCTGATTCAAATTTTCCGTAGCCGTAACCAGTAAATGGTTTCTCTACCAACATGTCTAATGTTTGCGGGAAGGTGTAAGCTCGAGGGCTCTCTAGGTTCGCTTTTTTACTCGCTATACTATCTGTAGTGCTAAGGCTGATTACTGAAAATGCAACTACGATACCGACAGCAACGGATGCACACCATCCGTAGAATCGTTTCTTGGTCGAGAACTTGTAGAGGTAAGGCAGAATACATATGAAGCCAATGAGTGCAGCTAACCAACCTGTGCGTGATGCGATGATGATCAGCAGTGGTACCGTTAACGTTGGTGTTAGGTAGAGTAAAAATGATTCGCTAATCTTATGGTTGTACTTGGCTGGCTGTCTCGCTAATAGGTAAGCAGAGAGTACAAAACCCGTCGCTAAAAAGCTGGCCATCACGTTAGGCTGTTGGAAGATTCCATACGGGCGATTAGCTTCAGTGTTGTAACCAAATAGGTTACCAGGCTCCAGCAAAAAATATTGCACATAGCCAAACAGTGCCTGTATGACGACAGCAAGTACGATGAACCACAGCATGCGCTGTTTATGTTTATTACTGAATTTGAATTGTTGAAGAACCACGAATAAGGTAAAGCCAGCCCATAACCCAAGTAATCGACCAGAAGCTCCTTGCGGCGAAGCATTGCTGTATAGAATAGGCAATGTGAGTATCACGCAGCTTATCAGCAAACCTATGGTTAACTTGGAATACTTGAGTACTCGATTGGTCGCCAGTTGATAAAAGCCAATGGCTAAAGTGAAGCTTAGAGCCAGCCAAGTGGTCGGGTTAAAGGATAGGGCAAGGCCTGAACCACCTGGGTTAGGCATGAAAAAGTGCATGGCGAGTAAGAACACAACAGCTAGTGAAGCAAGGAATGCTTTGTTGAGAGGTAGCTGAGTGACCTGATGCTCTAGCTGGGTTCCGCTAGTGTGTATTGTTGCCATAAATCCCTAACCTTATAAAAACGGAGCTTGTTCCTTTTGAAACAAGCTCCGTTACTTTAACATTTTTCTGTCCGCCCGCAGGACGCTATTTTACACCTAGTTCAAATTTAACATAGGCTTAAGGAAGCGTGCGGTATGTGAACCTTCGACTAGTGCCACATCTTCTGGTGTGCCTTCTGCAACAATTTCACCACCACCTTGACCACCCTCAGGGCCGAGATCGAGTATCCAGTCTGCAGTTTTAACGACATCCAAGTTGTGTTCAATTACCACAACGGTATTACCGTGATCACGTAGGCGATGCAATACGGTTAATAGCTGTTGGATATCGTGGAAGTGAAGGCCTGTTGTTGGCTCATCCAGAATGTATAACGTCTTTCCTGTATCTCGTTTAGACAGCTCGCGCGCTAATTTAACACGTTGAGCCTCACCACCAGATAGGGTAGTTGCGGCTTGGCCCAAACGAATATAAGAAAGGCCGACATCCATGAGAGTTTGCAGTTTGCGAGCGATCACTGGAACCGGATTAAAGAACTCACGTGCGTCTTCTACGGTCATTTCCAGTACTTCGTCGATGGTTTTACCCTTGTAGCGAACTTCTAGTGTTTCACGGTTGTAGCGCTTGCCCTTACATACATCACACGGCACATAAACGTCCGGTAAGAAGTGCATTTCTACCTTGATAACACCGTCGCCCTGACACGCTTCACAGCGCCCGCCACGCACGTTAAAGCTGAAGCGTCCCGGTTTGTAACCGCGCGAACGTGACTCCTGTGTCCCCGCAAATAATTCACGAATAGGTGTAAAGATCCCTGTATAGGTTGCAGGATTTGATCTTGGCGTTCGACCGATAGGGCTTTGGTCAATATCGATGACCTTGTCGAAATGCTCTAAGCCTTTGATTTTTTCATGTGGTGCAGGTACTGCTGTCGTTGCACCGTTGAGTTGGGTGTGAGCAATTTTAAAGAAGGTGTCATTAATCAGTGTCGACTTACCTGACCCCGATACACCTGTAATACAACTGAATAGGCCAACAGGGATAGTTGCTGTGACATTTTTCAGGTTATTACCGGTAGCACCAATGATCTCGACGACTTTCTTTTTGTCGATCGGCGTTCGTTGTTTTGGTACTTCAATCTCTTTTACGCCACTTAAGTACTGACCAGTCAATGAGTTTGGATTGTCGATGATATCTTGCATAGTGCCTTCAGCGACTACGTGACCACCGTGAACACCAGCGCCTGGGCCGATATCGATCACATGGTCCGCACAGCGAATTGCGTCTTCATCATGCTCAACGACAAGCACTGTGTTGCCTAAATCTCTCAGGTGAACCAAGGTTTGCAGTAGGCGTTCATTGTCACGCTGGTGGAGGCCAATCGATGGTTCATCCAAGACATACATAACTCCCACTAAGCCTGCACCTATCTGACTTGCGAGACGAATTCGTTGCGCTTCACCACCAGATAGGGTTTCAGCACTGCGTGACAGGTTGAGGTAGTTCAAACCGACATTAACCAAGAAGTGCAGGCGATCATTGATCTCTTTCATCACCTTATCGGCGATTTGTCCGCGCTGACCGTCTAGCTTTAACTCTTGGAAAAACTGTAGTGCATCAGCAATGCTCAGTTCAACGATTTCAGGCAGTGTTGTATCGCCAATGAAGACATTACGAGCTTCTAATCTCAAGCGTGTACCATCACAGCTAGAGCATGATTTCATTGAGATGTATTTAGCAAGGTCCTCACGGACTGCGTTTGATTCCGTATCACGGTAACGGCGCTCTAGCGTATTCAAAATGCCTTCAAATGGGTGACGTTTGACTCGAATATCACCACGATCATTGATGTATTTGAATTCAACTTCAGTACGACCTGAACCTTTAAGAATAATCTCTTGAGTCTTCTTTGGGAGAGAATTAAATGGTGCAAACAGATCGAAACCATAGTGTTCCGAGAGCGATGTTAGCATCTGGAAATAGTAGTAGTTCTTTTGATCCCAGCCCTTAATGGCTCCATCTGCAATACTTAGATTCTCATCTAAGATCACTCGGCTTGGATCAAAGTACTGCTGAACTCCAAGGCCATCACATGTACCACACGCACCAGCTGGGTTGTTGAATGAGAATAGGCGAGGTTCAAGCTCTTGCATGCTATAACCACACTTTGGACAAGCGAAGTTAGCAGAGAATACGATCTCTTCTTGGTCTGTTTCATCCATCCAACCGACAACAGCAATACCACCGGAGAGCTCTAATGTGGTCTCGAAAGATTCGGCTAAGCGTTGTTGAAGATCAGGGCGTACCTTAAATCGGTCAACCACTACTTCTATCGTGTGTTTCTTGTGCAGTTCAAGTGCTGGTGGATCGGATAAATCACAGGTTTCACCATCAATACGTGCTCGAATAAAGCCCTGAGCCGCTAAGTTTTCCAGTGTTTTTACGTGCTCACCTTTACGCTCTTTAACGATTGGTGCTAATAGCATCATCTTTGAACCAACAGGTAGCTCAAGTACCTTGTCCACCATTTGGCTGATGGTTTGCGCGGCGAGCGGTATGTTGTGTTCTGGACAGCGAGGTTCGCCGACTCGTGCGTAAAGAAGCCTCAGGTAATCATAGACTTCAGTGATGGTACCAACCGTTGAACGAGGGTTGTGAGACGTAGATTTCTGTTCTATCGAGATGGCGGGAGATAAGCCTTCGATGTGGTCGACATCAGGCTTTTCCATAAGGGATAGAAATTGGCGAGCGTAGGCAGACAGAGACTCAACATAACGGCGTTGCCCTTCTGCGTAGAGGGTATCAAACGCAAGTGATGACTTACCTGAACCAGAAAGACCTGTGATAACAATCAGCTTATCACGAGGGATGGTAAGGTTTACGTCTTTGAGGTTATGCGTACGAGCACCTCTAATTTCTATTTTATCCATCTCAACAGACCATGTAATTTTTAGTGGCTAAAGTATTACATAGAGTGAGATTTGTGCAAAGTTTTACTGGATAAAAAAACAGTAATTAAAAAGGGCGACTCCAAGAGCCGCCCATTACATTGTGTGAATTGTTATTTACCTGTCAGCAGTTATGCTTCTTTCTGTGTTGAGTGTTTGCCTAACTCAACTTGCTGCTGGTCTTTCTTGTATAGGTTTTCAAAGCAGTAGTTTGTTGCTTCGATGTAGCCTTCTACGCTACCGCAGTCAAAACGCTGACCTTTAAATTTGTATGCCAATACACAACCTGCTTTTGCTTGTTTAAGCAGTGCATCGGTGATTTGGATCTCACCACCTTTACCTGGTTCCGTTTGCTCGATCAGTTCGAAGATATCTGGAGTCAGGATGTAACGGCCAATGATCGCTAGGTTGCTTGGTGCTGTGCCTTGCTCTGGCTTTTCTACCATGTCATCAACACGGAACAAATCGTCTTTGATCATCTCGCCAGAGATAACACCGTACTTATGCGTCTCTTCTTCCGGTACTTCTTGAACAGCAACGATAGAACAGCGGAACTGTTTGTATAGCGCAACCATTTGTGCCAACACGCCTTGTTGTTCATTTACACATAGGTCATCCGCAAGTACCACTGCAAATGGTTCGTCACCTACAAGTTCGCGACCAGTCAAAATAGCGTGACCTAGGCCTTTCATTTCGCGTTGACGGATATAAGTGAAGTTTGCAGCTTCAATCGTTTCACGGATATTAATCAGTAGGTCTTCTTTATTTGTGCCACTGATCTGATGTTCAAGTTCGTAGTTCTTATCGAAGTGATCCATGATTGAGTGCTTACCACGACCCGTTACGATACACATTCCGTCCATACCGGCTTCGATTGCTTCTTCAACGCCGTATTCAATCAGTGGTTTGTTTACTACTGGCATCATTTCTTTCGGCATTGATTTGGTTGCTGGTAAGAAGCGTGTACCGTAGCCTGCTGCCGGGAAAAGGCACTTTTTGATCATCGTAAGACCCTTTATCTATAATAATTATCGATTCAACCTGGGTGGTTGATATTTCTGAGGGCAACTCTAGCACAAATTATGTCGAAAATTCAGCAACAATCCGTATGACTAACCAGAGCTTCCCTCAAAATTATCGTCACTTTAAGAAGTGGATCAATTATGCAAGCAAGTTCTGGTTGGCCCACGCGATCGCTTGGACTCTATTTTTTACCGCCAACTTGCGGAATATTTGATAGAGGTGAGACTTCACCGTGAACTCGCTGATAAAAAGATCATCGGCTATTTGTGTGTTCGATGAACCTGATTGGAGGCAACGAATGACCTGGATCTCGCGAATAGTAAGATCAACATTGGTAGGCGTTGTGTTGGTATTGACCATATTACGATAGTAAAACAGCAGTTGATTGGTGACCTTTCTTGGCAGCCAGTTATCGCCATCGATTACCTCTTGTAAACCATGAGCAATTTTGTCTTTTTTATCGGTGTTATAAAACAGTCCTTTTAACACACCGTAAGTTAAAAGCTCTGAGGTCGGCAGTTGCTGTGGGACATTAAACAAAATGATCTCATGATTCTTCCACATTACAGTCAGGTTGGGGCAGATAGCTAATAGCTTTGGTACTTCTTTATAGTCGACAAGAAGAATGCGATTACTCTGCTTTCTATCGACTAACATTAGGTCGTCTGGCGTCATCTTATATAAGATAATAGATAGGTGTTTTTCTATCTCTTTTACGTGTAAGTAAGTATCACTTGGGTCGATGCACATAAAGTGTAAAGTGCGAGCATATCGAGACTTTCTCATTGAAATGTCCTGTGTAAATAGAATGGGAATTCACGTTGTCATGCAGGCTTTGGCTTCTCTAGCACCATCGTTGTGACTTGCGTTGAATATCAATTCTCAAAGTAAATGAGTGGTTTGTAAGTGGAGAAAAAAGCAACATCGCTCTGAATATCATGATTTGTTACGTTTTTATTCTTTGTCGTGAGGAGAGAATAGGAATGCGATTTATCACAGCAGAAAAGCATGCTATTCTTGTGCGCTAAAAATTTTCTGAGACTATGAATTTAGACGGAGCAAATCATGGCTAGCCGTGGAGTTAACAAAGTTATATTAGTGGGTAACCTAGGTAATGACCCAGAAATTCGTTACATGCCAAATGGCGGCGCAGTAGCGAACATTACCATTGCAACGTCAGAGTCATGGCGTGATAAAGCAACTGGCGAACAGCGTGAAAAAACAGAATGGCACCGTGTTGCTCTGTTTGGCAAGCTAGCTGAGGTTGCTGGTGAGTACCTACGTAAAGGTTCTCAAGTTTACATTGAAGGTCAACTTCAAACTCGTAAATGGCAAGATCAAAGCGGTCAAGATCGCTACACAACGGAAGTTGTGGTTCAAGGCTTTAACGGCGTTATGCAAATGCTAGGCGGTCGTGCTCAAGGTGGCGCACCAGCTCAAGGCGGCATGGGTGGCCAGCAACAGCAAGGCGGTTGGGGTCAGCCTCAGCAACCACAACAGCAACAATACAGCGCCCCAGCACAACCGCAAAAAGCGCCTCAACAACAAGCTCCTCAGCAGGCTCAACCTCAATATAATGAGCCACCGATGGATTTTGATGATGACATCCCATTTTAAGCCCTGTTTTTAATATATTATAAAGACAGTATTAATTTGGAAAGAGCCGCGATTATCGCGGCTTTTTGTTACCTAGAATTCTTAACGCTTTATTTACAACGTCAATTTATAGTATAAGTAGCAATACGGTATAATGTGAGTTGAAAAGGATTTCGTTATTCATGAGATATACCCCCACACTAAAATTGAGCACCCGATTGGTCGCATTTGTCACCGTGATAGTGATCAGTGCGATGTTCATTCTTTTTATCGGTGGCACCCTCTCATTTAAGCGTATCGGGCAAGAATATTTAGACCATTATTTGGTGGGTATTGTCGACGTTGTAGATAAGGAAATGGAAGATCCTGATGCTGCATATTCAATGCAACGTTGGATGCCTAAGATGCTGCAAGCAAGCAACATTGTTGAGATGAAACTCTCTAATAAGACCGGCATTGTTTATCGCTTCAAAGATACTTCTCCACAGATTGATCCTAGCCGCCTTTATGAAAAAAGCTTTGTATTAGAGCGAAATACCGGTTACCGAATCGAGTTTAAGGCTCTGCCTCCTTACATTGGATACAGCTATTCATTAGAGGCGATGTGGTCAATCACTTTAGCGGTTGCTTTGATCATTTTCTGTTTAGCTCGTGGCGTTCGATGGCTAAAAGAGCAATTGATGGGCTCTGAAATGCTAGAAGAGCGTGGCAGGATGATTCTTGCTGGTCAGGTTGAAGCTCATGCAAAAGGTGATGAGCGAGAGTGGCCTTATACTGCGAGTGAAGCTCTCGATGTTCTTATTGAAGAGTTAAAAGACGCTCGGCAAGAGCGTAGTCGTTTCGATACCTTTATTCGGACTCATA
This sequence comes from Vibrio sp. Isolate22, assembly GCF_022398115.1. Classification (NCBI taxonomy): domain Bacteria; kingdom Pseudomonadati; phylum Pseudomonadota; class Gammaproteobacteria; order Vibrionales; family Vibrionaceae; genus Vibrio; species Vibrio sp. Isolate22. The sequence goes on from NZ_JAKEUW010000014.1 coordinate 17,857, forward strand.
CCTTCTTAGATAAACTCACTGGCACTGCCAACAGAGTGCTATTCGATAACAAGCTTGAATCGGCATTGCATGAAAGTGGTGCTCGTGGCGGTGTGCTGTTGATACGTATCGATGAGTGGGAACAGGTACGCGATGATAATGACAAGCAAGTTACAGATAACTTTATTATTGAGGTTGGCGAAGTATTATCGAATATCGTACAGCGCTACCCAGATGTTATTTTCTCTCGTTATTATGAAGCTGACTTTGCTGTATTTATCCCGCATCAAGGTGCCAAAGACATTGCGACGCTGGCTGCCCAGTGTTTAAGACAACTTGATAAGCTAACACCACCAGAGCCTTTAGAGTCGGATAATTGGTGCCATATCGGCGTGACCATGTACACCGAAGGTGAGCGTCATAGTCAGATCATGGATGAAACGGAAACAGCATTAAAGAGTGCGCAATTGGAGCGCATTAATAACTGGAGCCGTTTCCCTAAACAGAATAAAAATGAGCTTGATAGAGGTAGTGTTCGCTGGAGGACACTACTTGATACAGCACTGCTTCCTGATAATTTAGTAATCTTTGCTCAGCGATGTTATCTTATGTCTGATTTAGGTCAAGCTAATGAATTGCATAGAGAAATATTCACTAGAATTCAGGATCCTGAGAAAGGTTTATTGAAATCCTCTCGATTCATGCCAGCGGTAGAGCAAGTGGGTTACCAAGCTCAAATGGATCAATCGGTTTTAAGAGTGTTGTTGAAGTCACTGAAAGAATCGACTCAACCTATTCATTATTCAGTGAACCTCAATGTCACCCCTTTTTCTAGTAAGCAGCACTTTAAATGGTTCAGAAGTGAGTTGTTGCAGCTCTCTGCTCAGCATCGTTCACAACTGGCTTTTGAGTTTCCTGAGGGGCACCTTATCGCTCATCTTGATTATATGAGACCGGTGGCAAAGATGCTGCGAGGACTTGGGTGTAAAGTGATTGTTGGCCAAGCTGGGCGAACTATTGTCAGCACTCACTACATTAAGGATTTGAAGGTTAACTATATAAAGCTTCATCGAAGCTTGATTAAGAAAATCGACCAAAGACATGAAAACCAGCTGTTCGTCCGCAGTTTAATTGGCGCGTGTGGTGACTCTCCAACTCAAGTTATTGCGGTGGGGGTCGAGACAAAACAAGAAAAGAACACCTTGATAGAGTTAGGTATTAATGGCTATCAAGGAAGGTATTTCGACGAAGAACAACAAATTATCCCTTTACCTAATAAAGGTTCAAAGTCAGTGAAAGCTGAGTCTGTAGTAAAAGTTGGTCGAAGAAATCGATGGCGTAAGAGTAGTAGCTAAGTATGAATTTTAAAGCGATTGTAGACAAATTAAAGCCAAGCAAAAGCAATGGCAACACTCAAGTTGTCATGCTGGGTAACGATGCTGTCTATATTTCATCGACAGAACAAGAATCCCAAGTAACCAGTATTCCTTTCGTTAATGGTGACTGGGAAAGTGCGCTGAAAAAATCGTTAAATAGTGAGGCGTTTACCAGCAATAGCCTTCAACTTATTGTTTGCGCCAACTATTACCAAACCTATCAGCTTGATAAGCCGGACATTCCAGAAAGCGAATGGTCAGTTGCCTTGCCATTTCTACTCAAAGACCTTGTTGCGGAGAGAGTTACCGAGATCACCGCGAGTGCCGTCGCTCTACCTACGTCGAATAAACTACAAGTGTATGTATTGCCGAAAAAGCTGCTAGACAAGCTGGTTAATATTACGAACTCGGCGCAAGTTGAGCTAAAAGGTGTGGCGCCAGAAGATGAAATCTGGGGTTATAGTGCAGGTGAACTGTCGAACTTTATCCTTTTACAACGCAGTACTAATTCGCACTTCAAGCTGGGGGCGTTTGTTGAACATACTGTTTGCTTCCAAAGAACCATCCGTAGCGTTGTGCCCCCTCTAACAGGAGTGGCGTCTAGTGCTCTGCAATTAGATGGTCTTGCCTTGGAGCTTCAACGTTCTATTGATTATCTGTCTTCTCAAATTAAAGGTACGCAACTTCATCAACTCAAGATCTGTTGTGATGAAGAGGATGAAGCTGAATTACAAACTGCGCTAAACAATACACTGAGTTCAACGGTCTCATTACTCGTTGAAGGTGAGCGTGAAAACTCTGAAAGCTTGTTGGTTCAACTTGCGGTTAAAAAAGAGACGTTCAACGTTAACCTTTACCCTGAGCATTTAAAGCCTAAAAAAGAGTATTTTACTTTAGCGAATGTCACTGCGAGTTGGGGAGTGGTTGGTGCTTTGCTACTTGGCAGTTACTTTGTGATGAACTACCAAGCTTCCAATCTAGATACTGAATTAACAGTGTTACAACAAAACTCGAACCAGCTTAACAAGCAGCTTAACCAATTGAATAGTAAGTTAACTCAACATAAACCTTCCCCTGATAAAGTGGCGGCAGTTGAGCGTCTCAAACGTGAGACTCAAGCAAAAAAAGAGGCATTAAAGGCGGTTGGGCAATACGACGAATCTCAGCAAGTCGGGTATTCTGGCGTCATGAATTCCTTAGCTCAATTAGGCCGAAATGACATCTCTCTTTCGCACATCTATATGACTCATGACACGCTAGATATGAGTGGCTTAGCTCGCAATGCTAATGTCGTCCCTAACTGGATTGGACAATTCAAAAATGAGCTTAATCTTGTTGGTCGTTCTTTTGAAAAGCTGAAAATAGGTCGTAATGATCAAGATGTGGTGACCTTTGAGTTAAGTACTCGTAGGGAGAGCAAGTAATGCAGCAGTGGAATCAGCTTAGCGATAAGTTTCTTGCATTAAGCCCAAGAGAAAAGTGGCTGCTTTTCGTGTGTGGTTTCGTTGGTTTCTCCATGTTGCTTTTTACCTTATTGGTGGAGCCTGCATACCTCGATTTGCAAGCTAAAAACGCCAAGATGACTAGCTTGACTCAGTCAAATCAAAGGCAGCAAGGTGAGTTACTTGTTCTGCAAGCTAAATTGAACAAAGACCCTGATAAAGAGATCAACCTCGAATACAAAAAACTGATGCGAGAGAGTCAAGAACTGTCTCTCGAACTTGCCGAAATGGTTGATGGGTTGATCTCGCCATCCCAAATGTCGCAATTGCTCGAAAGTGTACTTAATGCAGGGAACGGCTTGAAATTGGAGTCGTTGGAGTCACTTAAGCCAGAAGCGATCTCGAACAACAAAGAGACCAGTGAATATTCAGGTTATTTTCTTCACCCGGTGAGAATGGAATTGACTGGTAGTTACTTTGACATTGCAGCTTACCTTGAGGCGCTTGAGTCTCTTCCTGTGAGCTACTACTGGCGCACATTTGAATACACAGTAGAAGAATACCCAAAAGCTCGACTTGTATTTGAGGTTTACACGCTAGGTACCAGACAGGAGTTTATCGGTGGTTAGAACTCTATTGTTGTCATTACTGTTTGCCAGTTCACTGGCGTCGGCTGAGCAAGATCCAACGGCACCTCTGGGTTGGATGACGCCTCAACAAAAAACAGCGCCGGCGAAGAAAGCGCCAACTCATTATCGTTTACCGTCTTTAGAAAGCATCGTGTGTAAAGCGGATACGCCTTGCTACGCCATTCTCAATGGTGAAATTGTTGCTCAAGGAGAGACGATAAGAGGGTATCGAGTTAAGAAAATAGATTCAGAATACGTCACTCTGCAGAGAAGCTCTAAGCAGTGGAAATTAGAGATGTTCTCTTTAGATATTAAGAATAATTAAGGTTTGAGTGAAGACATGCGTAAACTTGTAGTAGCGATCATAGTGTCATCTTTGGTCGGCTGTTCGATGGGGCATCGTGATCCTGTTGAGATAAAAGAGTCTTTAAACGAATCTATTAATGAAGCGAACAGCAAGGCGCTTCATGAGCTGCCTTCGTCTGTACAAGATGATCTTATGCCTCAGCTTAATTCCGATGTGATGTCTCCGGGAATGGAGACCGTGAAGCGTTTTCGTATTCAAGCAAAAGGTGTCGAAGCGAGGACCTTCTTTGCTAGTTTAGTGAAAGGCACAGAATACAGCGCAGCGATTCATCCAAGCGTATCTGGAAAGCTTACGCTGAACTTAACGGATGTGACGCTAGATGAAGTGCTGGCTGTGGCTCAGGATATGTATGGCTACGATATTGAAAAGCGTGGCAAAGTGATTCAAGTTTACCCTGCGGGTCTTCGTACGGTGACGATCCCTGTCGACTATTTACAGGTTAAACGTGCTGGTCGCTCATTGACTACGATAACGACGGGAACTATCTCTAACTCAGACAACAGTTCATCGAGCTCTTCAAGTTCTGACTCAAATTCGTCGAATTCATCTAACTCTTCGAATAACTCAAACTCTACCTCGAACGGTGGTACTGAGATTGAGACCACTTCTGAAAGTGATTTCTGGCCACAACTTGAAGCTGCGGTTGCGCACCTAATTGGTTCTGGTGATGGGCAAAGTGTTGTCGTGACGCCACAAGCGAGTGTGATTACAGTCCGTGCATTCCCTGATGAAATTCGTGAGGTTCGCGAGTTCTTAGGTGTTTCTCAACAGCGCTTGCAACGTCAAGTTATCCTTGAAGCCAAAATCATGGAAGTGACGTTGAGTGATGGCTATCAACAGGGTATCAGCTGGTCGAACTTATCTAAATCGATTGGTAGCGGTGGTGTAGTGGTTGAGCGTCCTGGTGGGACATTACCTCCACTTGATGCGATTAGCTCATTGCTCGGTGGACAAACTAACGTAACGATTTCAGATGGTAGCTTTGAAGCGGTATTGAGCTTTATGGACACTCAAGGTGATTTGAATGTTCTATCGAGCCCACGAGTTACAGCGTCTAATAACCAAAAAGCAGTGATCAAAGTTGGTACTGACGAATACTACGTAACTGACTTATCAAGCGCTGTGGGTAGTGGTGATAATGCTAATGTTGCCCCTGAGGTCGAGCTGACACCATTCTTCTCGGGAATCTCTTTAGATGTAACGCCTCAGATTGACGATAAAGGCAACGTATTCCTGCATGTTCACCCTGCGGTTATCGAAGTCGAAGAAGAAGTTAAAGAACTCAACCTTGGTTCAACAACGGGTGTTGTACAGCTACCTTTAGCGAAAAGCTCTATTCGTGAGTCTGATTCGGTGATTCGAGCACGAGATGGTGATGTGGTTGTTATTGGTGGTCTGATGAAATCAAACACCAGTGATGTGACTTCTAAAGTTCCATTCTTAGGCGATATTCCGGCTTTGGGCCACTTGTTCCGTAACACCAATCAATTGACGCAAAAGACCGAGCTCGTGATTTTGCTTAAACCGACGGTTGTGGGTGTGAACACGTGGCAATCTGAGTTAGAGCGTTCTCGTGATCTGCTTCAGCAATGGTTCCCTGATGAAGAGTAAATGCTTACTTTTTGAATTGGCAGCGCTTCACTAAGTCGGGTGAATCTATGTATCAAGCTCATTTTGGTTTTGAACAGCTGCCATTTACCTTAACGCCGAATACCGATTTTTTTTACGGATTAGCCCCGCATTTTGAGGCGATTCAAACGGTCATTTCAGCGTTAGAGATGGGAGAGGGTGTCATCAAGGTGACTGGAGAAGTAGGTACCGGTAAGACTATGGTTTGCCGGATGCTGGTCAATCACCTAAAAGACTGTACCGCATTAATTTACTTGCCAAACCCAGTGTTGTCCGGAGCTGACTTACGTCATGCTGTCGCCAAAGAGCTTGATTTAACGGTTGAGAACGAAGCCTCGCTGGTGGATAACATTCAACATAAGTTGATTGAACTGCATAACTCAGGCTTAAGAGTGGTCGCGATTATTGACGAAGCGCAAGCTCTCTCTGACGAAGTGCTAGAGACATTGAGATTGTTTGGTAATCTGGAAACTGAAGACAAGAAACTACTTCAGATAGTATTGCTTGGGCAGCCTGAATTAGACGCTCGCTTAGAGGCTTATCATCTAAGACAATTTCGTCAAAGAATCACTTTTAGTTCGACATTAAGGGCGCTAACTCTTGATGAGACGGTGGCTTATATTGATAACCGAATTGCTAAATCAGGCGGCAGCCCAGAACTGTTCAGTTTGAATCAAAAAAAAGCGATTTGTCGTTCTTCACAAGGTATCCCAAGGTTGATCAATCAGCTATGCCACAAGGCTTTACTGTTGTCGTTCAGTGAAAGCAAAAAAAATATCGATAACCAACATCTGTTCTCTGCGATGCATGAAACTTACGATGTGTGTAAGCCCAAATTTAAAACGCCAATACTGTGGGGTTGGAATTAATTATGAGCGTCATTAATAACGCCTTGTCTGAATTGGCAAAGAAAAAATCAGCGACAGCAATAGAAGCCGCGGTCGTGCCTAAGGTAAAAACGCGCTCACCATTGGTGTGGGTAGCTGCAGGTTTTACTCTGAGCTTGGCCATGGGCGGTTGGGCGATATCACAGGGCCCAACGGTTGAGAACTCAATTTCTACTCTAGATAGACAGGTCCAGGTCTCTGTTGTTGATAGCTCGGCAGAAGTGCCTGCAATTGTTACTCAAGCTCCGTCATCGCCAACTAAGAAGCTAGTGACGGTCGACTCTTCCTATCTAACTCACGCAAGCCCAGAAACAAGCTCTCGAAATCAGGCGCCAGTTGTGGATTCAGCGGTTAAAACGCCACAAATAACAAAACCTCAGGTACAAGCGAAACCGTTAGCAACAACAAAAGCAAATACGGCACAAGCTCCTGAGCCGACCTTGATTGCGAGCGTTGCGAAGAGCAGCCCAGCTTCTATTTCTGATGAGCCAAAAGACTCAGAAAATAGTGGAATACTGATTGAACAAGTAGAACTGACCCCAGAGCAGCTGTCTATTAGTGCTCAAGGGCGAGCTCAGAAAGCGCTGGATGCCAATGATCTTACTGGTGCATTGAAGGGATACAACGAAGCACTTCGTTATACGCCAAGAAATGAAGATGTTCGTCAAAAGCTCGCTATTCTCTATTTCGGCAAAGGTGACACTCGTAAAGCTTATGAGCTTCTTCAGTCGGGCATTAAACTCAACATTAATAGTGAAAAGTTACGTTTGGGATTATCTAAACTGTTGGTGAAAGCGGACCAAGCAGAGGCAGCGTTAAGCCCTCTGATACACATGCCTCCGCATCCAACCCAAGAATACCTAGCAATGCGTGCTGCGCTGAGCCAAAAGTCACAGCAAGAAGAAATTGCGTTGGAGAGTTACCAGAAGCTGGTCGAGATTGATTCTGAGAACGCTCGCTGGTGGTTAGGTTTAGCGATACAGCAAGAGCGACAGTTAGATTTCGCTGCAGCAAAACAATCATACCAAGGTGCGTTAACTCGAGTCGGTATCTCATCTCAATCACAAAGCTTTGTGCGTGACCGATTGAAAATAATCAGTGCTTTAGAGGAGAGCAGCAATGCAAATTAGATTAAGAAAAAGACTTGGTGATTTGCTTGTTGAAGAAGGCATTATTACCGAGGCCCAAGTTGAACAAGCGCTTGCCTCTCAAAAAAGTACCGGTCGTAAGCTTGGTGATGCTCTGATCGAACTTGGCTTCTTGTCTGAGCAACAAATGCTGAGCTTTTTGTCGCAACAGCTTGCTATTCCTCTTATCGATCTCAGTCGAGCGAACGTTGATGTTGAAGCGGTTCAGCTTTTACCTGAAGTTCATGCCCGCCGTCTTCGCGCATTGGTTATTGGTCGACAAGGTGACACGCTGCGTGTGGCGATGAGTGATCCTGCGGATCTGTTTGCTCAGGAATCACTGCTTGGTCAATTAGGTGATTACGCACTCGAATTTGTTGTTGCGCCAGAAAGGCAATTGGTTGACGGGTTTGATCGCTATTACCGTAGAACCAAAGAGATCGCCTCATTCGCTGAGCAGCTCCATGCTGAACACCAAGTGAATGAAGTTTTTGACTTTGATATTGCAGAAGAAGACAGTGATGAAGTGACAGTGGTTAAGCTGATCAACTCGCTGTTTGAAGATGCGATCCAAGTAGGTGCTTCCGATATTCATATTGAACCTGATTCTAATGTGCTGCGTCTTCGTCAGCGTATCGATGGCGTGTTACATGAAACTCTACTTAACGAAGTAAATATCGCATCTGCGCTGGTATTACGTTTAAAGCTGATGGCAAACCTTGATATCTCAGAGAAGCGTCTGCCACAAGATGGTCGTTTCAATATTCGAGCGAAAGGTCAGTCTGTCGATATTCGTATGTCGACGATGCCAGTGCAGCACGGTGAGTCAGTGGTTATGCGTCTGCTGAACCAATCTGCCGGTCTACGTAAACTGGAAGCGTCGGGTATCCCAAGTGAGCTGCTGGTTCGTCTTCGTAAACAGCTACGCCGCCCTCACGGGATGATTCTAGTTACTGGTCCTACGGGCTCAGGTAAAACAACCACCCTTTATGGCGCGCTAAGTGAACTGAATGAGCCGGGTAAAAAAATCATTACCGCGGAAGACCCGGTGGAATACCGCCTGCCTAGGATTAACCAAGTTCAGGTTAACCCTAAAATCAATCTCGACTTCTCTACGATCTTAAGAACCTTCTTACGTCAGGATCCCGATATCATTCTTATTGGTGAGATGCGTGACCATGAGACGGTTGAGATTGGTTTGAGAGCAGCACTTACCGGTCACTTAGTGCTAAGTACCCTTCACACCAACGATGCGGTAGACAGTGCATTGCGTATGATGGATATGGGAGCGCCAGGTTACTTAGTCGCGAGTGCGGTTCGAGCAGTAGTGGCACAGCGATTGGTTCGTAAAGTTTGTACCGACTGTAAGGTTGATGATGAACTGGATGAAGCGCGCAAACAATGGCTGAGCGTTCGTTTCCCAAATCAGGTCGATGTTCCTTTCATGAAAGGTCGTGGTTGTCAGAACTGTAACTTAACCGGGTACCGCGGGCGTATCGGTGTATTCGAGATGTTGGAGCTTGAGCACAACATGATGGATGCTTTAAGAGCTAACGATGCCGTTTGTTTTGCTCAAACCGCAAGACAGTCTGAAAACTACAAACCGTTACTGGCCTCAGCGATGGAGTTGGCTTTACAAGGTGTAGTGAGCCTCGATGAGATAATGAACCTCGGTGAAGGTGACGCATCTGGCTCAACTGACCCAATTTATCTGTAGGGGTAGAGTGATATGCCAACGTATCGTTATGTAGGTCGCAGCTCTGATGGTAGCCAAGTAAGTGGCCAACTAGACGCGAATAACGAAGACCTTGCCGCTGAGAGTTTGATGAGTAAGGGGATTATCCCTACCTCGATTAAGCTTGGGAAAAGTGGCGGTTCCGTATTGGATATGGATGTCTCAGCTCTATTCTCACCGAGTGTTCCGCTTGAGGTCCTAGTGTTGTTCTGCCGCCAGTTATACAGCTTAACTAAAGCGGGCGTTCCGCTATTAAGGTCAATGAAAGGCCTGACCCAAAACTGCGAAAATAAGCAGTTGAAGGCTGCGCTTGAAGAGGTGGTTGCTGAGTTAACCAATGGTCGTGGTTTAGCGGCGTCGATGCAGATGCACCCTAAAGTGTTTAGCCCACTGTTTGTCTCGATGATCGGTGTTGGTGAAAATACAGGTCGTCTTGACCAGGCCTTGCTGCAATTAGCGGGTTACTACGAACAAGAAGTCGAGACTCGAAAGCGAATCAAGACCGCGATGCGCTATCCAACCTTCGTGATTAGCTTTATTTTGATCGCGATGTTCATACTTAACATCAAGGTTATTCCACAGTTCTCCAGTATGTTCGCTCGGTTTGGTGTCGATCTGCCACTGCCGACTCGTATTTTAATAGGCATGTCTGAGTTCTTTGTTAATTACTGGGGGATTATGCTCGGCGTGATCTTTGGTCTTATCTTTGCGTTCAAAGCCTGGGTAAAGACGGATAAAGGCCTAGAGAAGTGGGACAGGATTCGCTTAAAGATACCTGTCATCGGCGGGGKCGTGAACCGAGCATTGCTGTCACGCTTTTCGCGTACCTTTGCGTTGATGCTGAAAGCCGGCGTACCGCTCAATCAATCTTTAGCGCTATCTGCTGAAGCCTTGGATAACCGCTTTTTAGAGCTGCGGGTACAAGCTATGAAGTCGGCTATCGAAGCGGGTAGTACAGTTTCGTCGACGGCGATTAACAGCGAAATTTTCACACCGCTGGTGATACAAATGATCTCGGTAGGTGAAGAGACTGGCCGTATCGATGAGCTATTGCTTGAAGTGGCTGACTATTATGATCGAGAAGTCGATTATGACCTGAAAACCTTAACCGCAAGAATTGAACCGATCTTGCTGACCATAGTGGCCGGTATGGTGTTGATTCTCGCTCTCGGTATTTTCTTACCGATGTGGGGAATGCTGGATGCAATCAAAGGTTAAGGAATGCTAAATAACCTACAACGCTCACGTTTTGTTATTTGGACTGTGGTTATTCTTTTTCTAATTATAGGGCTGCTTTCTGCATGGGAGTCAGTAGAAGAAGATGCGACCAATACGGCATTAATTGTGGCGAGTAAGCGCATCCTTGAGCAAGAAAATCTGTTCAAACAACAATATTTGCTAAAAGGTGCAGAGCAAGATAGCGACTCAGAACACTCCAAAGATTACAGCAGAACCGGGTGGGTAATGCCGACTCAAGGTTCGGAGGTAGACTGCAATTATTGGCTGGATCAATTATATCCACCGAAGAGCATTCTAGGGCTAAACTCTCCAAGAGTTGAAGACCAAAGTGATAACATACAGTTTCATTGTACTTATCATTATGGCGATAAATATCAAATAGATATATTACTTAAGCGGGAAAGGTTTAGCGTGAAAGCCAATATTTTGGCTTTGTGAAAATATTGACAGTTTTAGTATGGTTTTATACGTGCGCGAATGTATAATGCGCGTTAATAATTAGATGAGTAGGTAGAAAATGCTTAAGAATCAAAAGGGTTTCTCCCTTGTCGAATTAGTGATCGTAGTCGTTGGTTTATTGGCGGTCGCTGCGTTGCCTCGTTTCCTCGATGTGACGGATGAAGCCAAAAAATCCAGTATTGAAGGTGTCGCTGGTGGTTTTGCAACGGCTGTTTTGTCAGCAAGAGCACAATGGGAAGCGGAAGCAAGACCCTCAGAGAAGATTGGTGTTGAAACATACAATACTGTAAAATATGATGGTGTTGATTTTTGGTTAACAAGATCAAAGAACAGTAGCAATGTGGATACTGACTTTCGAGATGGTTATCCATGGACTCTGAACAACAATTCTGGCACTGCGCCACAAGATATTTCAGACGAAACATGTTCTGAGTTGATGGAAAACTTGCTGCAAAATCCACCAAAAGTGGGCCCTGTTTCAGATGTAGCGAACGACTCAAACTACAAGTATTCTGCGCAAGCAAATTCTGGTGATGCAACCTGTACCTATGTTCAATTGGAAGGTAGTACCGAGCATGAATTTGTTTACGAAATTAAAACTGGTCGTGTGACCGTAACTTTGCAGTAAGTCTGCGTAAAATTAAACATAGAGAGAGCTTAACTATGAAAAGACAAGGCGGTTTCACCCTAATCGAACTTGTGGTTGTAATTGTTATTCTAGGTATTCTTGCTGTAACTGCGGCACCGCGTTTCCTTAACCTGCAAGATGATGCTCGTACATCTTCTTTGGAAGGTCTAAAGGGAGCAATGGCTGGTGCTGCAGGTATTGTATATGGTAAAGCTGCAATTGATGGCTTAGAGGCTATTTCTTCTGGTCGCGCAGTATCTGGTGCTAACGGAAATAATATCAACGTTGTTTATGGTTACCCTGAAGCTACATCTGCTGGTATTGGCAATGCAGTATCTGGCCTAGCTGAAGACTGGACGGTAATTTCGTCTGCAACTGGTGCTATTGCATACGGCTTTGACAACAACACTACGTGTTTTGTGACTTACGCCATCGATGCTACAGCAACAACAGCTCAAGAGCCGACAATTACAGTGACTTCTTGTACTGACTAATTTGTAATTGATAGATAATAGAGGCCAGCACCTGCTGGCCTTTTTTCTATCCAACACACATAAATATTAAAACTATTCATATACATAAGTTTGTAAACTTCGTTATCTTGTATAATTGGTATTCGCTAGGCAGTTAGAGGCTAATGATGAATAGCAGTCCCATATCTAAAGGCTTTACTCTGGTAGAGTTGATCATCGTTATTATTATTCTCGGTATTGTTTCCACTTTTGCCGCAAGTCGCTTCGTTGGTACTTCTAGCTTCTCTACTTTTTCTGCGCAAGAGCAAGTCATCTCTGTCATTCGTCAGATCCAAGTAAACCGAATGCAATCAAACGTTTCTTCTGCTAATGATAGTTTCCGTCTTGCGATCAATAGTGACTGCTTAGGTTCGGTTTCGGCATGTAGCTTAAATTTATCAAATAGCACTCAAAAATCACAAGCCGATGCTCGTAGTGACTATGTGCGTGAGTCAGATATTACATTTTCTCCTTCCAATACGATTATCGATTTTGATCTCTTAGGAAACCCTTCAGTGAGTGCTGGCGTTAATATTACGATTAACTCCACCACTTCGAGTAATAGCGTCCAAGTCTGCATTAACTCTCAAGGCTATGTGCGTGAAGGAGCCTGTCTATGATTCGCTCACGTGGATTTACTCTGATTGAAAGTATTGTAGTGATTATCGTCCTAGGTATTGCGATGGTCACAATTACCAGTCTTTTAACACCACAAGTTGCAAGCTCCGCTGATCCACAGTATCAAAACCGCTCAGTCGCGTTAGGACAAAGTTTGATGAATCAAATATTGGCTCGTGGTTTTGATGAACATAGTGATTTTGATGGTGGAATAATACGTTGTGGTGATGCGGGTACAGTAGCTTGCTCTGCTCCAGGGGAGCTCGGCGTTGATGGTTCTGAAGCAACGCCTGCTGTTTTTAATGACGTCGATGACTATATCGGATGTTGGTATACAGATACCACAGAGTCAGCTTGTATTTCTTCGGTAAAGTATCCACTTGCTAATATCCTAGATGAAAATATTGAGGGCAGCTATGCCAATTTTCGGGTCGAAGTGTCTGTTTTTTACGATGCCAATATGGATGGAATTGATGATAATACGATTGGCACTATGAAGCGTGTTGAGATACAGATATTTGGTGGTAACAATCGCTACAGCGTTATCGCTTACAAGGGGAACTACTAATGAAACAACGTGGTTTCACTTTAATAGAGATGATAGTAACGATCGTTGTAGTTGCCGTTATTGGGCTAGCGATTGCTGGTTTTGTTGAATACGGAATGAAAGGGTATGTCGACACTATCGACAGACAAAAGGTACAAGTAAAAGGGCAGTTTGTTGTCGAGAAAATGTCGCGCGAGATCAGCCATGCGGTTCCTAACAGTTTTGATTCGAGCATTATGCCGGCTTCGGCTTTTGCTCAGAAATGTCTTACCTTTTACGCTATTAAATATTCTGGCTTTTATCATCTAGATGAAGCGACCAATGAGCTCAATTTTATCATCGGGCAAGACTCCCCCATACTCGATGCTAACGATTTCCTAATTATCAATCCAACGAACTTCTCTGAACTAGGAGCGGGTTCAACCAAGCGGATTGCAGTGTCAGGGCTAATTTCAACCAATAATGTTTTTACTGCCCCTTCTGTGACTTTAGATAATCGTTCGAAGGCTGAGCGCCATTATATTTACGATGAGAATGCCTCTGTGAGTTATTGCTTAGTGAACGATACGATTCAGAAGCAAGGGTTAATTCAACGTAATGGAGTCACTGTTGCAGACAGTATTAATTACGCTCAAAGTAATTTTCGTTATGAAGAGCCAAGCTTGCAAAGAGGTGGTGTGATTCACATCGATCTTGTACTTGAGCAGAATAGTGAAGTAAGCGTTTACCAACAAGATGTGCAGGTACTCAATGCGCCATAGAAAATCATCTCAACAAGGTAGTGTTTTGGTCGTCGCAGTATTTGTTATTGTGGTGATGGGCTTCCTTGCGACTTCTTTAGTACAAGTTCAGTGGTCAAATCACGATACATTGACGCGTAAACAGCTTGGAACACAAGCCTGGTTGCTCGCACATTCTGCTAATGAATGGGCACTTACTCAAGTTTACCCTTTGACTGTTTCGCCTGCCGTCTCAACAAGTGTGAGTACCGTGTGTAGTAACTTGAACTCAAATCAAGTGAGTAGTGGTATGTCGACTATCTGTACCGTAGATCAATTAACCTGTCGACAAATTGGTGTGCTAGATGGTGTTGGCTTTTTCAAAATTGAATCAACAGCCATTTGTGGTTCGGGTATTAACCAAGTACAGCGCATTCAAGAAGTTTGGGTGAGGGAGTGAGTATGAAATTATTGGTTGGTCTTTTCAGAATACTTAAAAATTATGCTCGTTGTGATGCTAACTTTTTAAAGCGATGTCTAATCATGACTGTTTTATGCGGAACTTCTTTTGTTGCGATAGCTGATGATTTCTCACCTGAACAATGTAGCGACTTAAAAAGGCAGGATGGATTTTCTGTCGCTTTTACTGTACCTACCCCTAAAAATCTAACCATAAGTTTTACTTCCAATAATTCGAACGTCGCACTTTGGTCTAGTGTTTGGTGGCGTTGGGCTGAAATTAAAGATTCAACGGTTATTCCTGGAGAAAAAGGCTTATTGATTTATCGACCAACTCAGAATAATGGTAAGAGAGGTGAGTTAGTATATAAACTTGACACAGGTTTGGGTTATAGGTTTGTTTCTTCTACACAAATCTCCATTGATGGTGGTAATGGAACACTACAGGTTTCTGGAGATAATGCAGAGGTTGAATGTGCTACTGGTGATAAAGAGCCAACACCTCCCCTCGAGCTAGAAGATGTACCTTATGAGTTTGGCTCTATTGAAGGTATGGATTGTACTCATGGGTGTAACTTATTGTTCCAAAAGGAATATGATGATCCTATTGTATTCTTAATGTCGACTATTAACCCTGATGATATCGTAAATAGTGTTGCGACTATTTGGGATTCAAAGAAAGGTGCCACAATTGAGAGTGAATCGGCTGAGAGCTATAGCTCCACGGATCGAATGTCGCCGATTTACTATTTTGTTACTGAGCCTGGAAGGTTAACATTTTACGATCATAATGGAGCTAAGGTTTATGGTGAAGCTGGCAATATCATAACTTCTAAAGCTCAATGTAAAGGTAATGCTTGCGGCAGTTCTGATTGGGAAACGGTCTCCTATCAGGGGGGGGATATTGCTAACCCCGTGATCATGGCTCAAGTTCAAGGTAAAGATCGAGATTGGGCTACGACTGCAATCTCTGGTTTAACTAACCAGAAATTCAAACTTGCTTTAGAACGTGGGCGACAGGGGCCAACCTCTTCAGCTAAGAAAATCGCGTACTTAGCGGTTCCTACCTTCTCCGGTCAAGATGAATCTAAATCCTCAAAAATTGAGTTTTTCCAAGCTCCGGGTACCTACAACCAGAAAATAGAGATAGAGCCGGATAAGTCTATAGGTTGGTCATGCTTGAATAATGAAATCTCGCTTCATCAAAACTTCGATAAATTCGGGGTGATTGCCAATAAGCAAACCCGTAACGGAGGTGACGGTGGTTGGCTACGTTACTGTAAGCAGTACGTAAGTGGTGGAAAGTCGCAATTTACGTTCGCATTTGATGAAGATGCACCATCTCTGAGTACTCGTAAGCATGGTGCTTATGAATCAGTAGGTTACTTTGCTTTTGAAATTCCTGAAGTAGAAATTCCTGTCAATGTATGTAACTTATTTCCAGAGCCAATTCAAAGTTGGACAGGAGTAAGTAGTGAACTTACTGTAACTAACAATTCGGTGCGTTTTTTGGGTTGGTCTGACGACTATATATATCGATATCTAAACACAAAGTCTGACGACTACCAATTCTATGATGATTCCCCGAGTTTGCGTCATGCTATGCAGCAATATTTAATGCTAGGTTTCGATCATGCCAACTACGACACATTAGATAAAATATATAATAACCCGATTTGTGAGGGGCAATACGGTTGTGATCTTGGAAACAATGATTCATTGAATAGCTTGCGTAAAATCGATGGTGCGAATGTGGTTTCTGTTCCAACACAAACACCTAGCGATTCGCTTATTTTAAACGCAGGTAATGACAACATAGCCCTTTCATGTGGGGCTGGTTCATCGTTATGTTCATATCAAGAAAGTGGACGAAATGTTGAAGTTACAATTGAGAAAAGTCTTTCTAGTTTGACGGTTAATAAGTGGGGCACTGACTATAATGTCGTTCGAGTGAAGCTAAAGGATGGCATTTATATTTCAAACTTAAACATATCAAACGGTAACGATGTTGAGTTAGTTATCCCTAAACTAGCTTCAGTAACATTTGGCTCGTTCAAATATAGCTCAGGCTCAGCTCAATTTATTTTCGAATCAGGAAGCCAACTTAATGTTATTGATGAAATTCGCTTTTCAAATCGGGTTGAAATATCTTCGGAAGATGCCTATCCAATAATCTATGCTCCCGATGCTAAAGTGATCTTTGAAGGAAGTAATTCGATATTTAAAGGTTTTATTCTTGCGGATTATATTGAGTTAAATCAATCCTCAGTTGAAGGTGCAGTAACGGCAAGAACGACTCAGTTTAATTCTAATGTCACTATCAATAAGCCGGATTACAGTTGTCCGCTGCCCCCTATTCCTACAGGTTCTCTTGTTGTTACCCCCAAGCAGTCACACGTTCTAACCTGTGAAGTGGCTGAGGTTGAATTCAAAGTCGTAGATGATGACGGCAATGTAATTAGTACCATTCAAGATAGTTTTACTGCATCTCATGCCCCAAACTCTGCTGGGAAGTGGTGTGAAGATAAAAATGGAAATAGTTGTTCTACATCTTCAGGGGACTATCAAAGCCACTTTGTGAATGGGCAAAGAACGCTGTACTTATCTTCTTCTAAATTAGAGAGTTATGATGTCAGTGGTACCTGGAATGGTGAGTTAGAAACAGCAGCATCAAAAATTAACTTCGTACCTTATAAGTTTGATGTTGATGAGCAGTTTGTTGTGGCTGGCGAGGGGTACGACGTGACGGCAAAGGTATCGTCGTGCAATACGCAAGACTCGTCGTTGTCACAAGATTATGTAGGCAAGCCCACTGTGAGTTTAGATATAGTTAAGCCTGCGAATGGAGACGGTGCGATAAGCTTATTAGATTACACTCCAGATTTTGAGTTAAGTGATCAGGGTGAAACAACCGATACACTTTCGATTCAAGAGTCGGGTCAATTCAAGGTAACGTTGACCGATAACAGCTTCGACTGTAGTGAAATATCGGGTTGTCCTGAAAGTGGTATTGATAAACTTTCAGGTAGCTTCATGGTGAACTCTCGACCTTGGAAATTTGCCATCTGCACGCTCAACAATTCTGATGGAAATAGTAGTAGTGGGAGTGCGTTTGCTGCTGCAGGGGAAGAGTTTGACGTGTTTGCTAAACCTATTCGGTTCATGAGTGATGCAAGTCAGCAATGTAATAATAGCTTGGTAACACAAAATTATTTGCTTTCTGCAGGTGCGGTGGGTGCAACTCATACATTAGATACACCTAGTAACAGTGGTGCAGTATTAGGTAGCTTAGAGCCGACTAGTCAACTAACTCAATCTAGCTCCGATATAGTACTTTCTGATAATGGCTATAAGTTTAAGAACTTAGAATATTCAGAAGTGGGTAGTTTTAATTTTGAGGTTACTGAAGACTCGAATAGCTTTTATGGCAAGATTCTCGGTGGCTTCTCTGGAAGTAAATCCATTGGCCGCTTCTATCCGAAATACTTCCTGCAAGAGAACCCTGAATGGAATGTCGCTAATCAAAACGATATTGCTTATTTGAGTCAACCTTACGACTCAAGCGTTCATCAAGTGTATCCGATGGCATCAGGTGAAAGCGGTGTCGGCAACGCGCTTAAAAATTACCGTTTCTTCCATTCAGACTTACAGGCGAAATTTGGTGTTTTAGATGACACAGCTATCGATAACGAGTTCTTACTGGATACAGGGGCAGGTACTTGGTCTACTGATCGCAAGCATTGGTTGTTGAACGATGGTGCTGCTGTTCTTAAGCGAGTTACGAATACTGATGGGGTTAGCCGTAAGGATAATCCTTTTAATACATCGGATGCTAATTCTACAGTTACCCATTTCGGTTTAACGGTAGACGGTGCTGACCCAGTGTCATTTACTGATTCAGATACTTTGACAGACTCTGTAGAGTTTCTGATTCAACCCCCTGCCCGATATGGCCGAATGGCACTGGATGATATTGGTGGTAATTCTGATACTGTTCTAACTATTCCATTGCGAGCTGAGTTCTGGGATGGCAGTGAATTTGTTGTTAATGAAGATGATAATCGCAGTACTTTTGATGGTTCAAAAGCTTGTAAACAAGTGATTTGGCACAGTGACGGGGCAATAACCACGTTAGCTTCGCTTAACGGCAGTGGCAGCGTAGATGATGGTGAGGAAGAGGTCACTGCGAATCAAAATACGCCTGCAGGTACAGATTCGCCACGTGAACAAGTTCGTTTATGGTTAAGAATGGGTAACTCGAAGCCAAGTAAGAAGACGGGCGAAAATGATATATCTTGTTCTACAGATTACGAAGATCAACCTTGGTTGCAATACAACTGGCGTCAATTAGGCGATGAAGATCCCTCAACTGTCGTCACATTTGGCATCTACCGCGGTAACGATCGAGTAATCTACCGAGGTGAAAGTGGCTTAACAGGTCAGTAATAATATAATTTTTGATGGTTAAGTTAGGAATCTGTAAGAAATTGCGGATTTCAGTCCATGTTTATACTTCAATGCCTTGCCGTGACAGCAAGGCATTGGTACATTTAGTGCAATTTTTGTCTTCTAATTCTTGCAGGATGAGCGAAGAATATGTTTAAAAAACTTCGTGGCATGTTTTCAAACGACCTATCGATTGACTTAGGTACTGCCAATACCCTTATATATGTAAAAGGCCAAGGCATTGTTCTTGATGAGCCTTCAGTTGTAGCTATTCGCCAAGATCGTGTGGGTTCTGCAAAAAGTGTCGCTGCTGTTGGCCACGCTGCTAAGCAAATGCTTGGTCGTACGCCTGGTAATATCTCAGCGATCCGTCCAATGAAAGATGGCGTAATTGCTGATTTCTACGTAACGGAAAAAATGCTTCAGCACTTCATTAAACAAGTACATGACAACAGTGTGCTTAAACCAAGCCCTCGCGTTTTGGTTTGTGTACCTTGTGGTTCAACGCAAGTTGAGCGTCGTGCTATCCGTGAATCTGCACTGGGTGCTGGTGCTCGTGAAGTTTACCTAATCGATGAGCCAATGGCGGCAGCGATTGGTGCTGGCCTACGCGTATCTGAGCCAACGGGTTCAATGGTTGTTGATATCGGTGGTGGTACTACTGAAGTTGCGGTTATCTCTCTGAACGGTGTGGTTTACTCATCTTCTGTTCGTATCGGTGGTGACCGTTTTGATGAAGCGATCATCAACTACGTTCGTCGTAACTACGGCAGCTTGATCGGTGAAGCGACGGCAGAGAAGATCAAACACGAAATCGGTTCAGCTTACCCTGGCGATGAAGTAGAAGAGATCGAAGTACGTGGTCGTAACCTTGCTGAAGGTGTGCCTCGTAGCTTTAGCCTGAACTCAAATGAGATCCTTGAAGCACTTCAAGAGCCTCTATCAGGTATTGTATCTGCAGTAATGGTTGCACTTGAACAGTGTCCACCAGAGCTTGCTTCTGATATCTCAGAAAACGGTATGGTACTAACAGGTGGTGGTGCACTGCTTAAAGACCTTGATCGTCTGCTAACAGAAGAAACAGGTATTCCTGTTGTTGTAGCAGAAGAGCCACTAACGTGTGTTGCTCTAGGTGGCGGTAAAGCCCTAGAGATGATCGACATGCACGGCGGCGATCTGTTTAGCGAAGAATAATATCTAGTGTTAGGCTCTTTTATTATCTAGTTTTATGTAAAGAGCTTAGGACCTTGTCTATAGGATCAAATGTAGATCTAGGATCAAATATAGAATGAAGCCAATTTTTGGTAGAGGTCCCTCTCTACAATTGCGCCTGTTTTTTGCTGTAATTTTATCAGCCAGCCTTATGCTGGCTGATAGTCGTTTAGATGCTTTCTCAAATGTCCGCTATCTATTGAACAGCATGGTTGCCCCAATTCAATATGCAGCTAACCTACCTCGCACGATGTTTGACGGTGTATACGACCGTTTTAGCACTCGTAAAGGACTGATCGAATCAAACCATAATATGAAGCGAGAAGTCTTGCGACTGAAGAGTGAGCTAATTCTGCTTGAGCAATATCAAGAAGAAAATAAGCGCCTTCGTAAGCTATTAGGCTCTCCGTTTATCCGCGATGAAAAGAAAGTCGTTACTGAAGTTATGGCCGTTGATACCTCTCCATACCGTCATCAAGTTGTGATCGATAAAGGTCAGATTGATGGGGTGTATGAAGGTCAGCCGGTGATCAACGAGAAAGGCATTGTTGGCCAAGTGACGTTTGTTGCAGCTCACAATAGCCGAGTCTTGTTACTGACGGATGCAAACAATGCGATTCCCGTCCAAGTTATCCGTAACGATATCCGTGTGATTGCTTCTGGTAATGGCATGATTGATGAAATCCAGCTAGAGCACATTCCAACCAGTACTGACATTCAGGAAGAAGATCTCTTGGTGACGTCAGGTCTTGGTGGTGTTTATCCAGAAGGCTATCCAGTCGCTTATGTCTCTAAGGTTGATTACGATCCGAAACGTGAGTTTGCGGTAATCAAAGCGGAACCTGTGGTTGAGTTTGATAAGCTTAGATATCTGCTGCTTGTGTGGCCTGACGAAAATAAACAGAAACAGACCGATCAATCCAACATAGAGCAAGCAATGTTAGAGGATGAAAATGGCCAATAGCGTTTTAAGAAGCAAGACAGTAATTGGCTGTTCATTATTGATCGCGCTTATTCTGCAAACCATTCCATGGCCGGGTAGTTTAGACCTGTTCAGACCGTCTTGGTTACTGCTGGTGACTTGTTACTGGGTTCTGGCTTTACCTCATCGTGTTAACGTGGGCAGCGCTTTGATTCTGGGCCTGTTGTGGGACCTTTTGATTGGTTCAACACTAGGTATTCGAGGCATGATGATGGCCATCGTGATGTACATTGTTGCGTTAAACTTCTTAGTCATTCGTAATATGGCGCTGTGGCAACAAGCCATGATCATTGCGGCGTTAACGGTATTGTTTGAGGTACTGGTATTCTTCGGTGAATATTTGATTCAAGATGTGGTCTTCAATCCCTTATCGTTATGGAGTGCATTGATAAACTGTATACTTTGGCCTTGGATGTTCTTGTTGATGAGGCGTGTACGTCGCCATTGGCATGTGAGGTAACGTGACGATGGAAAAGAAACATTTAGTTTTGGCATCCGGTTCGCCGCGTCGTAAAGAATTACTATCTCAACTCGGTTATGAGTTTTCTGTCTTAGTGACCGATGTTGAAGAGTGTAAACACGCTCAAGAAACCGCCGAAGAGTACGTTAAGCGACTATCTTTAGATAAAGCTCTAGCTGCGCTGTCTTTATTAACTACGAATCCTTCTGAAAAGCAGAATGTCGCTTCTGGTTCTGATACTGTAGTGCTTGGTTCTGATACGGTTGTTGTTAGCCAAGGGCAAGTGCTCGAAAAACCCGCTGATTTTTCTGACTCCAAGCGTATGCTGACTCAGTTAGCGAATGGACGACATCAAGTGATGACGGCTGTTTCAGTGGTTTCAAAAGAAAAACAAAAAACAGAAATCGTTATTACCGACGTATGGTTTAAACCCCTCAGTGAAAAAGAAATAGAACAATACTGGCAAACAGGGGAGCCATGCGATAAAGCCGGTAGCTATGGGATCCAAGGTTTGGGGGGGCGCTTTGTCACCCGAATCGAAGGTAGTTATTACGCCGTTGTCGGCTTACCTTTATTTGAAACGGACCAGCTACTGCAAGAATTCTTATAATTACTAATCTGAGGTGCACCATGAGTGCTGAATTGTTGCTGAACGTGACCCCGAGTGAAACTCGCGTGGCCATGATTGAAGGGGGAACTCTTCAAGAGATCCATATCGAACGAGACGCTCGACGCGGAATCGTAGGAAATATCTATAAAGGTCGCGTTAGTCGTGTTCTTCCGGGAATGCAGGCTGCGTTTGTGGATATCGGTCTTGAGAAAGCAGCTTTTCTACACGCCTCTGATATTGTCCCACACACTGAATGTGTCGCTGAAAATGAAAAGAAGCAATTTCAGGTTCGCGATATTTCAGAGCTTGTTCGTCAAGGGCAAGACATTGTGGTTCAAGTCGTAAAAGACCCGCTTGGTACCAAGGGTGCCCGCCTAACCACTGATATCACTCTGCCGTCTCGTTACCTCGTATTTATGCCGGGAGCGAGTCACGTTGGCGTTTCTCAACGTATCGATAGCGAATCTGAGCGTAACCGTCTTAAGAAGGTCGTCTCTCATTACTGTGATGAGCATGGTGGCTTTATTATCCGAACTGCTGCAGAAGGCGCTGACTCGAACGAACTCGCACAAGATGCGGCATTCTTGAAGCGTTTATGGCTCAAGGTGTTGGAACGCCGTGGCAAGCATAAAGCGCGTACTCGTTTGTACGGTGAATTGTGTTTAAGCCAGCGTATCTTACGTGACTTCGTGGGAACGGAACTGAGCAAGATTCAGGTCGATTCTCGCCTTGAGTATGAAAACCTTAAAGAGTTTACTTCTGAATACGTGCCAGAGCTGACTGATAAGCTTGAGCTGTATGAAGGCGATAAGCCTATCTTTGATATGTACGATACTGAGAACGAAATTCAGCGCTCTCTGGATCGTAAAGTTGAGCTCAAGTCTGGTGGTTATCTGATCATCGACCAAACGGAAGCAATGACCACGGTTGATATCAACACCGGCGCGTTTGTTGGTCGTCGTAACCTAGAAGAGACGATTTTCAATACCAATGTAGAGGCGACACAAGCGATTGCTCGTCAGCTACGTTTGCGCAATCTAGGTGGTATCATCATTATCGACTTTATCGATATGCTGTCTGAAGACCATCGTAAGCGAGTACTAACTTCTTTAGAGAGTGCATTAGACAAAGATCGCGTAAAGACTAATATTAATGGCTTCACACAGCTTGGTTTAGTAGAGATGACGCGTAAGCGCACTCGTGAAAGCATTGAGCATATTCTGTGTTCGAGTTGTCCGGCTTGTGAAGGTCGTGGCAGCGTGAAGACAGTTGAAACCGTTTGTTATGAGATACTTCGAGAGATCACTCGTGTCAACCGTGCCTACGACGCTGACAAGTTTGTGGTTTATGCTGCTGCAGCGGTTGCTGAAGCGCTAGAAGGCGATGAGTCTCATGCGCTTGCTGAGCTTGAAGTGTTTATTGGTAAACAAGTTAAAATCCAAGCTGAGCCTCTGTACATACAAGAGCAGTTTGATGTTGTTATGATGTAATGGAAATTTTGTGAGCTCAAGCGTTACTCTGATTCTACGTGCATGCTTATGGTTAGTGGTTACTCTCTTAGTAACGCTAGCCATTGCTGTTACTACACTGCGTGTAGCCTTACCCAATTTAAACAAGTATCAATCTGAAATTGAGCTTTGGGTAAATCAACATTCTGGTTTTGAGTTTTCTATTCAAGACGTGGGTGGTTTTTGGCGTAACACTCACCCCTCCATCGCGCTGCAAGGTGTAAAAGCCAGCCTTCCTAATGCAGAAGATGTGACCTTCTCTGTTGAACGTGTTGAAGTCGAGTTCGACTTGATTCAATCGCTCGTTCAGATGCGTCCGGTTGTAGCCGATCTGGTTATGAACCAGATGTATCTTGATATCCGATCTATTGACCTATTTGCTGGGCAAAACGAGACAGATAAACCTAAAGATTCTGGCTCTTCTAAGCGAGTGATGAATGAGCTCGATAACCTGTTGCTGAAAACCTTGGTCGACGTCACCGCAAAAGATTCCACCATTTTGTATCGTGCTGTCTCTGATGAAGAACGTCAGCTTGATATCGAAACTTTAAAGTGGCAGAACTCAGGTAAACACCACCTCGCAGAAGGTGTGGTGAGCATCAAAGACGCTAACCTCAACTCTTTGTCAGTAAGCGCTAACTTTATTGATGGCGGCTCACTGACTGATGTTACTGGTGAGTTTTATGTCAGTGCAGATAACATCTCGATAAAACCTTGGTTAACCCGTTACATGCAGGAGGAGTCTGGCATTGAAACGGGGACTGTGAGCCTAAATAGCTGGCTCACGTTACGTAATAGCAAGCCAGTCAGCGCCTACGTCGAAGTGCTGCCTTCAGAATTGACCTGGAACGAAGATGGCAAGCATGACTTGATGCTTGAATCAGGCGTATTTAAGTTGTCTCCAATCGATGATGGCTGGCAAGTGAATGGTCACTCACTTAACTTGAGAACCGATGACACGCCATGGCCTGAGCTCGATGTTGCATTTAAATGGCAACAAGGTCCTTGGCAACTTAACGTTTCTGAGCTCGATATTTCGACGATTACTCCGCTGATTAAGCTGCTGCCAGACTCAGAAGAGTCAACCAAGATGATAAATGTGCTGTCTCCGGGCGGTACGGTCTCTGATATTCGTCTATCGATGGAATCTGGTATCGATAGCTTACGTTACTCGGCTAGCTTTTCTGATCTTGCGATTGAGCAGTGGGATTTAGTGCCTGGCTTTAGCCAAGTTTCAGGTAGCGTGTTCGGCTCAATGACAGAAGCAAAAGCCAGCCTACATGTAATTGATGATGTGTTCCCGTATGGCGATGTTTTCCAAGCGCCTTTAAATATCAAGCAAGGTCAGGTTGACATTGTATGGCAGCAAGATGAGAGCGGTTGGAAGCTTTGGTCTGATAAAGTCACAGCAGCCACGCCAGATTTACAGGTGCTGGGTGCATTTCGCTTAGATTTCCCTGAAGGTGCGAGCCCTTACTTATCATTTTATGGTGAAGCAGACGCTTACAATGTCGGCGAAACATGGCGTTATCTACCGACCTTAGCACTTGGGCAAGACCTGACTGATTACCTATCTACTGCTATTCAAGCGGGTAAGGCTGATACTGTAAAACTGTTGTGGCATGGTGAATTGGCTAATTACCCATACGCGAATCACGATGGTATTTTCCAAATTTGGGTTGGATTAGAAGATGCTAAGTTTAGTTTTGATACTGCGTGGCCGCTGATTACAGACCTGCAACTTGATCTACTGTTTGAGAATGATGCGATGCATCTCGATTCTCGCTCTGCACAATTAATGGATGTGACTGCCGATCGAATCACAGGCAGTATTCCTTACTTGGGTGAAGGCGGTCATATTGAGATAGAAGCGAAGGCAACCGCGTCAGGTAATGCGGTGCGCGATTACATGACAGCTTCGCCACTGGTTGACTCGGTGGGTGCTGCGTTAACCGCACTTCAAGTGAGCGGTGATGTCTCTTCCGAATTCCAGCTTAATATCCCATTCGACTCTGATAAAGAAGCCAGAGCGTGGGGTTACGCTGACCTAAGCGGCAATCATGTTGAAATTGAAGCGCCACCGATGGTGTTGGAAAACACCACGGGTCGGATTGAGTTTGATAATGATGTGGTGACAGCAAATGGTTTAGCCGCAGACTTGCTTAAACAAGGTATCTCTATTGATTTCAAAGGGCAGAATGATGGCCCAGGCTACGCTGTTGATATCGATGTGCTAGGCGACTGGGATGTGAAGCCTTTAGAGCCTTACATTGGTGAGCAGTGGTTAAGTCGTCTATCTGGTCATGCACAATGGCAAAGTCAGATCGATATTCAATTGAATGATATCGGCTTTACCTACCAATTGGATTTGCAGTCTGACCTAAAATATCTCGCAAGTGATTACCCATATCCATTGGCCAAGAAGTCATTAGAGAGTGGCTCTGCGAGGTTACAAGCATCAGGTAACCAAGAAGCGATTACTGCACGTTTGCAGTTGCCGAATACTAAGTACCAAGCTGAAATTGATATCACGGGTGATGTGCCTGAACTTACCGCGACTAACCTAGTGCTAGGTCGAGGTGGCTATAAGATTAGCCCTGTGGTTGGTCATCATGCATTGATTCGTACGGATAAGTTTAATGCCGATGATTGGCTTTCGGTGATCATGGAGCCAGTACAGCCATCAACTGCTGTTCTAAGCCAAATGAACACACCAACTATTCCAGCTCCAAGTCGTGTGACTTTTGAAAGTAAGGAGCTGATTCTTGGTGGTATTTCTTGGAATGATGTTGATTTTAGTGCACGCAAGAATAAACAAGCTTGGCAAATGGAAGTATCGAGCCAAGAGTTAGAAGGGGATATTAATTATCTGCCTCCTTATGATTTAACTGTGTCATTGGATCGCCTGCACCTGTTTGTTCCAGAATGGAGCGATAAATCAAAGCAAGAGCCATTGCTGCAACGCAAAGAGCAAGAAGCACCGTTGATCTCTGAATTCGATAGAAAGATTCATGATGTGATGCCGAATCTCAAGCTAACCTTGAACGACTTCTGGCTTCAAGGCTATAAAGTTGGCAAGGTGGATGTTGAGCTGGCGAGAGAAGAAAACCGCCTTGCGTGGAAGAAAATTCAGGTACGCAGTGGCGGCAACAAAGCAGATGTCAGTGGCTGGTGGGAATTGAATGGTGACAAGAGTCATTCTTCGTTGAAAGTTGATGTGGAAGGTGAAAACAACAGTGAGTTGATGGAGCGCTTTGGCATCACCTCGGGGATTCAAAAAGCACCATTTGAGCTAGAAGCTCAACTTGACTGGGACGGTTCACCTTGGGGTATTAAGATGGATACTCTGGATGGCGACGTAAAAACCAAGTTCGGTAAAGGTATTATTTCAGATGTGAGCGGGGCAGCTCGCTTACTTGGTTTGTTTAGCTTAGATTCGATCATCCGCAAGATGCAGCTCGATTTCTCTGATGTGTTTGATAAAGGCATGGCATTTAACAGCATTACAGGCACGGGCAAGATGCAAAATGGTATCTTCCTGACCAATGACCTGAATATGGATGCCGTGGCGGGTGAGATGAAGATAAAAGGCATCGCGAACCTCAATACTCGTCAGGTAGATGCAGAAGTAAACTTTACGCCAGATATCACTTCGGGTATTCCAGTGCTAACAGCGTTTGCGGTAACGCCTCAAACAGCGTTGTATGTGTTGGCGGTAACTACGGTTATTTCACCGGTTGTTGAGGTCTTTACTCAGGTTAATTACTCGGTTAAAGGTCCGCTGGATTCACCAACGGTAAGCGAGCTTTCACGTAGTTCTGGTGAGTTCCAACTTCCAGAAAACTTAAGGAAGTTGGCTGAGTAAAAGTAAGGCCTAATATACAGATAAATAGTGATTTCTGAATCATAATGAATGGAGAAGCAGTGCACATGGATTGTGTTGGTTTGATTCAAATGACTTCGGGCCCAGACCCTGACTGTAACCTTGATTATCTCGCCAAAGAGGTAGCTAAGTGTAAAGCGTTAGGGGCTAAATGGGTCGTTTGCCCAGAGAATGCATTGGTATTCGGTAGCAAAGCGGATTATCACCAGTATGCCGAGCCATTGAATGATGGCCCATTGCAGAAGAAACTGGCTGAGTTAGCCAAGCTTCATCGCATTTGGATCATTGTGGGCAGTATGCCGATAAGCACAGCGAAAGGTGTCACCACCACGACTCTGGTAATTGATGACTTTGGCAGCTTAGTGGCTCACTACGACAAGCTACACATGTTCGATGTGGATGTCGCTGATGCTCACAAGTGCTATCGAGAGTCTGATATTTTCACTCCTGGTGACCGAGTTGTGACAACGGAAACGTCTTTTGGTCACTTAGGTTTAAGTATTTGTTATGATGTGCGCTTTCCTCACTTGTATTCAGAGCTACGCAAGCAAGGCGCGCAGATCATGGTGGTACCAGCGGCGTTTACTGCGGTAACTGGTCAGGCGCACTGGGAAGCACTGTTAAGATGCCGGGCAATCGAAACACAATCGTGGATTGTTGCGGTAGGGCAAGGTGGTAAGCACCCTTGCCAAAGAGAAACATGGGGACACTCTATGGTGGTTGATCCCTGGGGAAGAGTGGTCGCACAGTTAGACCAAGATCCTAAAAGTATGGTGGTCGAGATAGACACATCCAGTTGTGAATCCATTAGGCAAAATATGCCAATCACACAACACACTCGATTTACCAATCAATTTTAATTACAGACAAGAGCCATCTATGAGCATTAATCAAATTGAAGAAGCGCTACTGAACCCAACAGGGCTTACGGAGCAAAATATCGCAGATACATTGGCGAGCATTGCTACCCGCCAAATTGATTATGCTGATATCTACTTTCAGTCAAGCTGGCACGAATCTTTAGTGCTAGAAGACAGCATTATCAAAGACGGCTCTTTCAATATCGATTGCGGCGTAGGTGTTCGTGCTGTATCTGGCGAAAAGACCGGCTTTGCTTACTCTGACCAAATCCAACTCGATGGCCTTAAGCAGAGCGCAATTGCAGCTCGTGGTATCGCGAAGCAAGGTCAAAACGGCAAGGTGCAAGCCTTCAAGCGTAACTCCAACCAAACTTACTATGATGCAGTTAACCCGCTAGCAAGCTGGGAAAAACAGCAAAAAACAGAACTTCTTAAGTCATTGGATGCTTACATTCGTACTAAAGAACCTATGGTGACGGAAGTTTCAGTGAGTCTAAGCGGCGTACATGAGCAGATGCTTGTTGCTGCGACGGATGGAACTTACGCAGGCGATATTCGTCCGCTAGTTCGTCTATCTATTAGTGTTCTTGCTCAGAAGGGGGATCGCCGTGAGCGTGGTAGTGCTGGTGGTGGTGGCCGTTTTGGTTACGACTTCTTCCTAAGCGATGACAAAGGCACTCAAGTTGCTTATCAGTTTGCGGATGAAGCGATTCGCCAAGCGCTTGTTAACCTTGAAGCCGTTGCTGCGCCTGCTGGTGCAATGCCTGTGGTTCTTGGTTCTGGTTGGCCGGGCGTTCTACTGCACGAAGCGGTAGGTCACGGTTTAGAAGGCGACTTCAACCGTAAAGAGTCTTCAGTATTCTCTGGTAAAGTTGGCGAACAAGTGACTTCAAGCCTGTGTACGATTGTCGATGACGGTACATTGACTGATCTTCGTGGTTCATTGAACGTCGATGATGAAGGTGTTAACGGTCAGTACAACACGTTGATCGAAAACGGCATCTTAAAAGGTTACATGCAAGACAAGCTGAATGCTCGTCTAATGGGTGTAGCTCCTACAGGTAACGGTCGTCGTGAGTCTTATGCGCACCTTCCAATGCCACGTATGACTAACACCTACATGCTGCCGGGTGAGCACACACCAGAAGAGATCATCGCGACAGTAGATAAAGGTATCTACGCACCAAACTTCGGCGGTGGTCAGGTTGATATTACGTCTGGTAAGTTTGTGTTCTCAGCTTCTGAAGCGTATATGATTGAAAACGGTAAGATCACTCACCCAGTGAAGGGCGCAACGTTGATTGGCTCTGGTATCGAAGCGATGCAGCAGGTGTCTATGGTTGGTAATGATCTAAGTATCGACCGTGGTGTGGGTGTATGTGGTAAGGCTGGTCAGAGCGTGCCAGTGGGTGTTGGTCAACCAACATTGAAACTAGATTCATTAACGGTTGGCGGTACTGAGTAAATCAGGCTCGCTGCAGCAACGTTAGCACAAAGATAGAATTGAAAAGCGCCTCCATTGTGAGGCGCTTTTTGGTTTTTGAGGTAAGTTGAGTTGTAGCAAAAAGTGATTACATGTTCTCTTCGGCAAATTCTGCCAGTCGGCTACGTACCACGCCATTGAGGTGGATATTGGCACTACCTTCGAAGTTTTTAAAACGCTCAACCATGTAGGTTAAACCGGAAGTCACAGGGGTTAGATAGGAAGAGTCGATTTGCGCTAGGTTGCCTGAGCAGACAATCTTGGTGCCTTCGCCACAACGGGTGATGATAGTTTTGATTTGTGAAGCGGTCAGGTTTTGACACTCATCGAGAAGCACAAACGCATTTTGGATGGAACGGCCGCGCATGAAGTTGATCGATTTGAACTGGATGTTGGCTTTATCACAGATGTACTTCATTGACCCTTCGGTGCAGTGGTCGTTTTTGTGCAGCGCTTCCAGTGTATCGGTGACGGCGGCCAACCAAGGCAGCATCTTCTCTTCCTCAGTACCAGGAAGGAAACCAATAGACTCACCAATGTCAGGCGTGTTTCGGGTTACGATGATCTTATCGAACTGTTTACGCTCAATGGTTTGCTCAAGTGCTGCGGCCATCGCGAGCAGTGTTTTACCACTACCTGCCGCGCCAGTTAGGATCACCAGGTCAATATCTGGGTCGAGTAGCGCATCAATTGCCATTCCCTGATAAATATTCTTGGGTGTGATGTCCCAGGCTCTGCGGTTCATCAAGCGTTCACGGCTTAAGTCTCTGAGAGTGACGGTTTCGGTATCAATCTCTTCAACTCTTGCTGCAAAGTCGCTCTCTTCATCAATCACATACTGGTTGAGGAAGGTTGGTTCGAAAGGCTCTCTTGCTAGCGTATGGAAGGTTTTTCCGGCTAGGGTTTTACTTTCCACATTGTCGATACCATCCCAAAATGCGCCCTCAAGTTGTTGGAAACCTTTGGTGAGGTATTGGATATCATCGATGAGTTGGTCGGTTTGATAATCTTCAACGAAGCGTACGCCCGCGCCTTTTGCACGTAAACGCATGTTGATGTCTTTGGTGATGAGAACCACTTCACGTGGCGCGCGTTTATTTTGAAGATAGAGTACAGCGTTGAGGATTCGGTTATCGCCTGCCTTGTCGTCGGCAAAGGCTTTGATGCTTTCTTGAAGTTCGTAATCGGCGAGTATTGAGATACTGCCTGAGGCCTTAATGTCTTTAGTAAAAGGGATGCCTTCCGATATTTGGTCTGGTGTGGCTTCCCTGAATAAATCTTCGAGAGTTCGAATTGCAATTCTCGCATCTCTTGCAACGTCCCTCTTACTGTCTTTGATTCTGTCTAGTTCTTCTAGCACTGTCATGGGGATAACGACATCGTGCTCTTGGAAAGAAAATATAGCGAAGGGTTCGTGAAGTAGGATATTGGTGTCTAAAACGAATAGCTTCCGGTTGGTCTCGCCCATAGCATCTCCTTGCCGAAGTACGGCTTGCTTTGCATCGATTGAACGTAGATTAAGCTCACTTAAAGGTTAGTCTCTCATTCTGGTGATAGTCAACTGCTCACCTAAAGTTCAACGAGAGAAATATTGCCATATTGTGATGGATGAATATGGCGTGTTCACTAACGGCAGCAATCTACTACCAATAGGTTAACCATGTTTTTTTGACAGTTTGATTGCATTGGCGAAAACAGAAAAAAAGTATGAAATCATCTCCTTTAGACGTGACCTAAATCACAGCATCGAGTAAGATTAGCGACCTTTTTCTGCACCATTTTCTCGAGATATTTATTATCTAGAGCGCACTTAAAAAGTGGCTGCAAACTAGGCATTTTTGGCTATATTTTTAGTTCAAGAGCGGTAAGGTTCTTGTTTCAAATATCAGTTAAAAAGACCAAATTCCAACTATAAGATTGAGGTAGTCGATTCATGACATTTGCTTTGGGGCAACGCTGGATAAGCGATACGGAGAGCGATTTAGGTTTAGGTACCGTTGTAGCAATGGATGCTCGCACAGTGACACTAATGTTTGCAGCATCAGAAGAAAACCGTGTGTATGCACGTACGGATGCTCCCGTAACCCGAGTAACGTTTAATGTAGGCGATGTCATCGAATGCCAAGAAGGTTGGTCTCTGTCTGTCGAAGAAGTAATCGAAGATAAAGGGCTACTAACCTACCTGGGTACTCGCGAAGATACCCAGGAATCAGAAGTGACTCTGCGTGAAATCTTCTTAAGTAATCAGATTCGTTTTAACAAACCACAAGACAAACTGTACGCAGGTCAAATTGACCGTATGGATAATTTTGTGTTGCGTTACCGTGCGTTAAGCAATCAGTACCAACAACACAAGAGCCCAATGCGTGGCTTGTGTGGTATGCGTGCTGGCCTAATCCCTCACCAGTTGTACATCGCTCATGAAGTGGGTCGCCGTCATGCGCCACGTGTTTTATTAGCCGATGAAGTTGGCCTAGGTAAAACCATCGAAGCGGGTATGATCATTCACCAGCAGGTGTTGTCTGGTCGTGCGGAACGCATCCTGATCGTGGTACCTGAAACACTACAACACCAATGGCTAGTTGAGATGATGCGTCGTTTCAATCTGCACTTTTCTATCTTTGATGAAGAGCGTTGTATTGAAGCCTTTGCAGAATCAGATAACCCATTTGATACACAGCAATACGTTCTGTGTTCGTTAGATTTCTTACGTAAGAGCCGTAAGCGCTATGAGCAGGCACTTGAGGGCGAGTGGGATCTATTGGTTGTCGATGAAGCGCACCACCTTGAGTGGAGCCAAGACAAACCAAGCCGTGAATACCAAGTGGTAGAAGGCTTGGCAGAAAATACTCCTGGTGTGCTTTTGCTGACTGCGACTCCAGAGCAACTGGGCCGTGAGAGTCACTTTGCACGTCTGCGTCTATTGGACCCTGATCGCTTCTACGATTACGAAGCCTTCGTCGAAGAAGAAGATCAATACGCACCGGTTGCTGATGCTGTTACCGCACTATTCTCAGGCGTGAAACTTGAAGACAGCGCGAAGAATCAGATTACAGAACTGCTTTCTGAGCAAGATGTTGAGCCTCTATTCCGTGTTATCGAAGGCGATAGCAGCGAAGAAGAGCAAGCATTAGCTCGCCAAGAACTGATTGATAACCTTATGGATCGCCATGGTACTGGCCGTGTTCTATTTAGAAACACACGTGCCGCTATCAAAGGCTTCCCTAAGCGTAACGTAAACCTACTGCCGATGGACATTCCAACGCAGTACACCACGTCGATGCGTGTATCAGGTATGATCGGTGGCAAGATGGCACCAGAAGCCCGTGCGATGAAGATGCTTTATCCGGAAGAGATCTTCCAAGAGTTTGAAGGTGAAGACTCAAGCTGGTGGCAGTTTGATTCACGTGTTAACTGGCTGATTGAAAAGATCCAAGACAAGCGTAGCGAAAAGATCCTGGTGATCGCATCGCGTGCAAGTACGGCTCTGCAACTAGAGCAGGCACTGCGCGAGCGTGAAGGTGTACGTGCAACTGTATTCCACGAAGGCATGTCAATTCTAGAGCGTGATAAAGCAGCGGCTTATTTTGCTCAAGAAGAGGGCGGTGCTCAGGTGCTTATCTGTAGTGAAATCGGCTCTGAAGGCCGTAATTTCCAGTTCGCTAACCAATTAGTGATGTTTGATCTACCGTTCAACCCGGACTTGCTTGAGCAACGTATTGGTCGTTTGGATCGTATCGGTCAACAGCGTGATATTGATATTCATGTTCCATATCTGAAAGGCACATCACAAGCGATCCTAGCGCGTTGGTTTGATGAAGGTCTGAATGCCTTTGCGGAAACGTGCCCAACTGGTCGCACGGTTTATGACAAGTACTCAGACGTGCTTATCGAAATGCTAGCTTCTGGTAACACAGAACAGCTTGATGAAGTGATCGAAGAGTCATCCAAGCTAAATCAAAGCCTAAAAGCGGATCTAGAAAAAGGCCGAGATCGCCTACTAGAGATGCACTCAAACGGCGGCGACAAAGCGCACGAGATTGCAGAGAAGATCGCATCAACCGATGGCGACACTAACCTAGTTACTTTTGCGTTGAGCTTGTTCGACACTATTGGTTTGAACCAAGACGACAAAGGTGAAAATGCGCTAGTAGTAACACCGTCTGAGCACATGATGGTACCAAGCTACCCAGGCTTACCTTATGAAGGCGCAACTATCACGTTCGACCGTGATACCGCACTTTCTCGTGAAGACATGAACTTCATTAGCTGGGAGCACCCAATGATTCAGGGTGGTATTGATTTACTACTTAGCGAAGGGGTGGGTACTTCTGCGGTATCACTACTTAAGAACAAAGCGCTGCCGGTTGGTACTATCTTGCTTGAATTGGTTTACCTGGTGGATGCACAAGCACCGAAACGCAGTGGTATCAGCCAGTTCCTGCCTAAGACTCCGATTCGTTTGATGATGGATGGCCGTGGTAACGACCTATCTGCTCAGGTTGAATTTGATAGCTTTAACCGCCAGCTAAGCCCGGTGAACCGTCACCTAGCAAGTAAGTTAGTTAACTCGGTACAAGGCGAAATTCACAAGCTGATCGAAGCGGGTGAGGCACAAGTTCTTCCTAAAGTTGAAGAAGTGCGTCAGCAAGCGCAAAGAGATATGCAGACAAACCTCAACGGTGAACTAGAGCGTCTACAAGCTCTGAAAGCGGTGAACCCGAACATTCGTGATGAAGAGTTAGAAGTTATCGAAGCTCAGATTAACGAACTGACAGGCTACATCAGCAAAGCTCAGGTTCAACTAGACTCGCTACGCTTGATTGTGGTTTCTCACAATTAATATTAGCTAGTCCGTGAACAACAAATAAGGCCTTCATCATGAAGGCCTTATTTTTATCTCGAGTTTGTAGATGGTAGTGATTGGTGGATTACATTAACCATTTCCACCAAACAAACACGGCCAAGAAACCAAATAAGTAAACTAAGCCTGCGACAGACAGCCATTTTAGTTTGCTACCAATGGCTAACGCTTCTGGAAGCTTAGCTTTATTCACCAAGATGAAGTTAAGCAGAGCGAAGAATGGTGTCGTTGCGAAAGCAAGTACCATTGCGAAATCGAGCATTGGCATTAATGCTGCGCTGAAGAACATCACAATCGCGAGTGCGGCGATAGAGACAATGATGATCCAACCTTGCAGCATGCGCGGGCTCGACTCTTTGTTGAGTAACAGACGTTGTGATTCCGCAAGTACACGAGAGTAGCCGTCGATAACGGTAATCGTACTACCAAAGATGCAGAAGAAAGCGATAATGGCGATTAGTGGACGTGACCATTCGCCAATCGTTGACGCGTAAATACCAACTAACTGGTGAGTAAAGCCCACACCAGAGCGAGACAGTTCTACACCTGAACCGTGAAGTACGAGAGCACCCAAAGCGACAAACACTAACGCAAGCAGTGCTGTACCAATGTAGCCGACGTTGAAATCGAACAAGGCAGATTGAGCTGTGACTTCTTGTTTCTCTTTTTGGCTTTTTAGCCACATAGAAGTGATGCTTGAAATCTCAATAGGGGCAGGCATCCAACCCATGGTTACCACGATAAAGCCAATAGCAGCCAAAGACCAAGGTGATGGTGGAACAAAAGCAGCATCCGGTTCAACAGGTGAGCCGATTGCAATGGCGACAGCAGCTAGAGTGGTGATCGTAAGGATCGCCATGATCGCTTTTGAAAGGGTGTCCAGAGCACGGTAATGCCCTGCAAATAAGATGATCAAGCAGGTCGCGAGTACGATCATACAAAGCGTACTGGTTGCTAACTCAAAAGGAATGAAGTAGCTAAGTAAACTCGCACTAAACAGCAGTAGTGCGGCTGTGTTTACGACGGCTGAAATAGCACTTAGTATCGAAAAGATCACTAGGTAAGGGCGACCTAGGTTTGAATAACCCTCAACCAAGCTTTGCCCTGTACCAAGCGTGTACTGGATGCCGGCACGAAAGAAAGGGTACTTGAAAAGGTTTACCAGGATGATTAGAGCTGCCAGTTGCCAACCATAGATGGCTCCGGCTTTGGTTGAGGCAACTAAGTGTGAACCGCCGACTGCAGCAGCGGCCATCATAATACCTGGGCCAAGAGACTTAATTAAACTGGATAGGGGAGCTGAGGTTTTTGTTGTGGTTGTTTTAACCGTACTGTCCATCATGGTTCCTTCGATGTTGGCTTGTTATTTTCCGTTACCCTATCAATACCATGTTTTGTAAACTCGTCAACTTTTATGTACGAAAACATTAAAAATTGTATTTATTAATAAACGAATTAACTGTGAATTATTTGTTCACTAGTAAATAAGAGGCTTCAATGGCGCTAGAGCAGTACACACCACCACGCGAACCTTGGATTGATATTGTTTATCAAGATGATGACATTCTGGTGGTGAACAAACCAGCGGGGTTACTTTCAGTACCGGGCAGGTTGCCAGAGCATTACGACAGTATGTGGAGTCGTTTGGTAGAGGAGTTCGCTGATATTCAAGTGGTTCACCGCTTGGATATGTCGACCTCTGGCTTGATGTTGTTGGCTAAGCATAAGCAGGCAGAACGTCACTTGAAGAAGCAGTTCCAATATCGCCTGACGCACAAACTGTATTACGCACGCGTATGGGGAGCGGTTGAGCACAAAGAAGGTTTGATCGATCTACCACTCATCTGTGATTGGCCAAACCGCCCCAAGCAGAAAGTCTGTTTTGAAGACGGCAAACCATCACAGACTCGTTATGTGGTAGAACAGCAAGAACCCCAAACGACTTTACTTAAGTTATTGCCAATTACCGGGCGTTCTCACCAATTGAGAGTGCATTGTATGGAAATAGGCGCACCGATTGTAGGCGATGAGTTTTACGCAACACTAGAAGCATTTGAGTACAGTGATAGATTAGCTTTACATGCGTGTGAGTTGAGCTTTTATCATCCAGCGAATAATCAGTTGTTCAAAGCCTTTGTTCCCTGTGACTTTTATCCTCAAGCATCCCCACAAATCGAACAGCACTTTGAAATTGCGCCTGAGCTTCCAGACTACAGTAAGCTAAAAGCTTAGAATGGACAGATTCGTAGATCTAACCAAGGAAGAAGAATGCCAACGCTGAAAGTTGTGTTTCTCGATAGAGCGACCATCCCATCTCAAATTCATCTAAAGCCTCTGAGCTTTGAGCATGAATGGGGGGAGTATGATTTCACGGCTCCTGAGCAAGTATCGGAGCGAGTTGAAGAAGCTGATGTGGTGATCACTAACAAGGTAGTGCTCAATGAGTCGAATCTAGCTGGTGCGAAAAAGCTCAAGTTGATCGCGGTTTCAGCGACCGGAGTAAACAATGTCGATGTGGGATACTGCAAATCTAAAAACATTGCAGTGACAAACGTACAAGGCTACGCGACTCAATCGGTTCCTGAGCATGTCATCGCAATGCTGTTTGCACTTAAACGAAACCTTGTTGGCTATCATAAAGACATTGAGGCGGGCGAGTGGCAAAAGGACAAGCAGTTCTGTTTCTTTACTCATCCGATTCAAGATGTGGCTGGCAGTACATTAGGTTTAATGGGCAGTGGCAGTTTAGGCCAAGCAACCGCAATATTAGCCAAAGCAATTGGTATGAAAGTTATTTTTGCTGAGCGGAAGGGGGCGGATTCTTGTCGAGAAGGCTATATGCCTTTTGATACGGTATTACAGCAAGCGGATGCGATCAGCCTACATTGCCCTTTGACTGATGCGACCCAAGATCTGATTTCAGAGCGAGAGCTGACTATGATGAAATCGAGCGCAGTCTTGATTAATGCCGGACGTGGAGGTCTAGTCGATGAGCGGGCTTTGGTTGAAGCTCTGAAGGACAATCAAATCGCTGGAGCGGGTATGGATGTGTTCACACAAGAGCCAGCTGACAACTCAAATCCACTGTTGGCTAACAGCCACTTGCCGAACTTGCTACTCACACCGCATGTGGCGTGGGGCAGCGACAGTTCTATTCAAAAACTTTCTGATATCTTAATGGATAATATTGATGGTTTTGTCGCGGGTCACCCGCAAAACATAGTGAATTGACTCTAAAGCTATATAGCATGAGTTGAAAACAAAAAAGGTTGGCTTGTAGGCCAACCTTTTTAGATTATGTGTCGATTAAATGACTTAACCTTGCGGTTTAACCACCAATACATTGATTGGTGAGTTTTGTACTACTTTGCTTGCAACCGAGCCAAGTACCACTTTGTCGATTTTCGAACGCTTATGGCTAGGCATTACGATAAGGTCAGCGCCAAGCTTTTCTGCGTAATCAAGAATCGTCGCGTAGGTTTTACCCTCAGCAACATGAACCTTGTAAACCACTTCATCGTCGATGTGTTTGTCGGCGAACTCTTTCAGCTGATTTTTAACATCCAGCTTCATTTGGTTCGCTGCATCTTTCGGGAAGTAAGACGCCACCATCGACATGTGAATGCCTGGTAGTACGTTCAGAATATGGATTTCAGCATTGCTGTGTTTTGCGTGCCATACCGCCAGTTCGACTGCCTTATCAGAAAAGCCTTTGTCATTAAGATCAACAGGAACAAGGATTTGTTTATACATGTATTCGTCTCTTTTTAATCAGTGCTAAGTTCTTACTTAGCACTGTAATTATCCTTTCCATGTAATAAAGCCAAATAGCGCTAAGCACTACTCAGCCTTATCCATTACGCGCTAATCTCATCCTTACGAGCACGTCTTCTTTGGTTCATCGCTAAACCAATCAAAATGATCAGAGCTGGTAAGAATACCCACTCTTTCATTGGTCGATCTGCATCTTGGATAACGGATTTGATTTCCCAATCGAAATCAATACCAGCCGCTTCTGCTGGGCTACCGAACTCGACCATATCAACAATCATCTTGCCTTCTGATTCAGTCAGCATTAGACCCATAGAGGCAATACGATCTTCACTTGAGGTCGCAGAATCTTCAAACGGTAGGCGAACTGTCTTTTCAGAATAGTCACCTTCTAAGTTTTCGCCACCCACTCTAAGTTCAAGTGATTGTCCCACATCTAGGTTTTCTGTGATTTGAGCAATCTCAACTCCAGGCGAAAGAACTTTCTCTGGATAAATCATGTCCCACCAGAAGCCAGGGCGGAAGAAAGTGAAGGTTAATGCAATAAGCAGCACCGTTTCCCACCACTTGTTCTTCGTGAACCACCAACCTTGTGTTGCAGCTGCGAAGATAAGTACCGCAGTCACAGATGAAAAGATAGTCAGTGCTAAGTGCCACCAAGAATCAATGCCCATCAGTAGTAGTTGAGTATTGAAGATGAACATGAAAGGTAGAATTGCGGTACGGATATCGTAGGTGAAGCCTTGGATACCAGTACGAATCGGATCTGATTTCGCAATTGCCGCTGCTGCAAACGCCGCGAGACCTACCGGAGGTGTATCATCCGCAAGAATACCGAAGTAGAACACGAATAAGTGCACCGCAATCAGTGGGATAATAAGACCGTGCGCAGCGCCCAGAGTAACGATTACCGGCGCCATCAGCGTTGATACAACGATGTAGTTTGCTGTGGTTGGTAAGCCCATACCTAGGATCAAGCTGATTACCGCAGTAAATAGCAGCATAAGGATGATGCTACCGCCTGAGATAAACTCAACGAAGTCAGTCATTACAAGACCGATACCCGTTAGCGTCACCACACCTACAACAGTACCAGCAGCCGCTGTCGCCACACCGATACCGATCATGTTACGCGCGCCTGAAACTAAGCTCTCTGCTAGGTCAACGAAACCAGCTTTGGTTTGCTCTGCAAGATCGTCTGATTTGTTCATCAGAGTCATCAAAGGACGCTGGGTGATCAAGATGAAGATCATGAACACTGTTGCCCAGAAGGCAGATAAACCAGGTGAGAAACGTTCAACCGTCAGACACCAAACTAGCACTACGATAGGCAGTAGGAAGTGTAAACCTGATTTAATCGTTGGACCTGGTTCTGGAACTTCTTTTAGATCCGCATCGATCTCTATGCCGCCTTCAGCTGCGTATTTTGCTGATACGCGAACCAGAGCAACATAAGCGATTAATAGCGCCACTGTTACGATTGGTGTTGCCGCATCGCCAAAGACATCTTTGGTCCAACCCACACCGTAGTATACCGCGGCACTGATAACACATAGACCTAAAATGGTCCCAGTGAAAGAGAGTAGGCTTTGTACAATAGTTGGTGTGTGACGACGAGGTAGGCCTGTCATACCTGCTTTACATGCTTCTAGGTGAACAATGTAAATCAGAGCGACGTAAGAGATCAGAGCTGGCAGTAGCGCCGCCTTGATAACTTCTACATATGAAATACCCACATATTCCACCATCAGGAATGCGGCAGCACCCATGATAGGCGGCGTAAGCTGACCATTGGTTGAGGCCGCAACTTCTACCGCGCCTGCTTTTGTGCCCGGGAAACCAACACGCTTCATCAGTGGAATGGTGAAGGTACCAGTGGTTACTACGTTAGCAATCGAAGAGCCAGAAACCAGGCCAGATAAGCCAGAAGCCACAACGGCTGCTTTTGCAGGGCCGCCTTTCATGTGACCAAGCAGTGAGAATGCGACCTTGATGAAGTAAGCACCTGCACCCGCGCGCTCAAGCATTGCACCAAACAGTACAAACAAGAATACGAATGACGTTGATACGCCAAGAGCTACACCGAATACACCCTCAGTTGTTAGCCACAGGTGCGACATTGCCTTGTTCAGGCTCGCACCTTTGTGGGCAATAACGTCTGGCATGTGAGGGCCACCAAAGGTGTAAAGTAGGAATACTGCCGCCACAACCATAAGAGGTGGACCTAAAGCGCGTCGTGTTGCTTCAAGCAGTAGAACCATACCGAATACCGCTGCAACAATATCAAACGTTGTTGGAGCACCAGAACGGCCAGCAAGTTCGGTGTAGAAAATGTAGATATAAGAAGCTGAAAAGCTACCAACAAGCGCTAATACCCAGTCGACTGCCGGGATATAGTCCCGCGGCGAGTTCTTCATAGCTGGATAAGCGGTAAATGCTAGGAAAATAGCAAAGGTAAGGTGAATTGCTCGAGCTTCAGTATCGTTTAAAATTCCGAAGTTAAAAATGAACGGCAGCGGAGATGCATACCAAAGTTGGAACAGTGACCAACATAGAGGCACAAACCATAAAATACGGCCTTGGATACCGCGAGGGCTACGCGCACCAGTGTCTGATTGTGCCACCATTTCTTGCACATCTGGAGACGGTGATGTTGTCTGCGTCATGTACTTTATCCTTATTATTGATGGTCTGCCTTTCTTACGAACAACGAGACGTTATTTCTTTCCTATCTAGTGTAGTGAATGGATAGGGAAATGCGTTTTTTGTTCGTCTTTGTCTTAGGCTTGATACGAAGGTAAGTTCGCCAAATTGGAGAAACTTAAAGGTTTGCTCTTTTCACTTAAGTTATTTTTATAAAACGTGAAAAGCCAATAAGGAGGGCTAGCCTCCTTATTGATGTAGTAGGCTTAAAGTAGAGTTACTTTAGAAGGCCCACTTCTTTGTAGTATTTTTCTGCACCTGGGTGTAGAGGGATAGAGATACCCGCTTTAACCATGTCTTCTTTCTTCAGGTTAGCAAATGCTGAGTGTAGGCGTTTGAAAGTGTCAAAGTTTTCAAAGACTGCCTTAGCAACGTTGTATGCTACTTCATCAGAAACGTCTGAAGTGGTTACCATAGTTGCTGCAACACCGAAGCTGTTTACGTCAGCGTCTGTACCACGGTACATGCCAGCAGGAACTGTGCTGTATGCGTAGTATGGGTTCTCAGCTACGATTTTGTCGATCTGTGGACCTGTTGCTGAAACCAATTTTGCATCACAAGACGTTGTTGCTTCTTTGATTGATCCGTTCGGGTGACCAACCATGTAGATGAATGCGTCAATCTTGTTATCACAAAGCGCTTGTGAACGCTCAGAGCCTTTAAGCTCAGAAGCTAGCTTGAAGCTGTCATTAGTCCAACCCATAGCGTCCATTACAACGCCCATAGTTGCACGGTCACCTGAACCTGGGTTACCAATGTTTACACGCTTACCTGCTAGGTCAGCAACGTTGTTGATGCCAGAATCGGTACGAGCGATGATGTTAAACGGTTCTGTATGTAGAGAGAACATCGCGCGAAGTTTCTTGTATTCGCCCTGATCCTTGAACTTACTTGTACCGTTGTAGCCATGGTATTGCCAGTCAGATTGAACAACACCGAAATCTAGTTCACCAGCACGGATGGTGTTAACGTTGTAGATTGAACCACCAGTAGACTCTACAGAACAACGAATGTTGTGGTCTTTGCGGCCCTTGTTCACTAGTTTACAAATCGCACCACCAGTTGGGTAGTAAACACCCGTTACTGAACCAGTACCAATTGTGATGAACTCTTGAGCGTTAACAGCGCCAGCGCCCATTACAGCAGCTGCAATAGCACCAACTTTGATAAGTTTGGTAAATGCCATGAATTTCCCTTCCTTTATTCATTATTAACCCTGAAACAAGTGTAGTTGTTTCAGGAGTTTCCTATTTGGAAACGGCACCTTTTTCAATCCATGTGATGAAAAAGTGTCTGAATAATATCAAAAATTGGCAGAAAATTACTCGAATGTTAAAAGATATAGCTAAAAAATCTAACAAATGATGCCTAGATCTTGTGTTTAATTCGCTACTGAGTTTTTTAAAATCAATGGTTTAGTGTTGCTGTGTGGGAGCGGGGGGAGATATTCTAGGATGTGATTTGGATCACGAAGCAAATAGATATTCGTGATCCATTTATACGGTTGATAAT
The DNA here is from genome assembly GCF_022398115.1 of Vibrio sp. Isolate22. Taxonomy (NCBI): domain Bacteria; kingdom Pseudomonadati; phylum Pseudomonadota; class Gammaproteobacteria; order Vibrionales; family Vibrionaceae; genus Vibrio; species Vibrio sp. Isolate22. The sequence goes on from NZ_JAKEUW010000014.1 coordinate 60,503, forward strand.
TATGAAACTATGAGCAATTATCCTGCGTATTCAAACAGCTCACAGACTGAGTCAAACAGCTGTTTTGTCGTAACGGATAACGTAGGAGTAATGAAGATCGTATCATCACCTGCGACTACGCCCAGTATGCCTTCCGACTTACCTAACGAGTCCAGTAAGCGAGCAATCAATTGTGCAGCGCCAGGGCCAGTGTGTATCACAACTAACGCATTGTTGTGGTCAATATCTAGGACAAGCTCTCTTAAAGAGCTCGAAACTGTTGGAACCCCCAGTTCAGCCGGAAGACAGTAAACCATCTCCATTTTTGCGTTACGAGTTCGAACCGCGCCAAATTTAGTTAACATACGCGAGACTTTAGACTGGTTGATGCTTTCAAAGCCTTCATGCTTCAGGGCATCAACAATTTCGCCTTGTGAACCAAAACGTTCTTCTTTTAGTAGCGCTTTAAAAGCACGAACCAAGTTGTCTTGTTTTTCTGTATTGCGCATATGTCATTCTTATTCATTAACAAAGATGTTTGCATATTCTCGCATACATATTCAATTTTAGCCAAAATAACCCGGTAATTTGTTAGTCATATCACTGTAAATATTTAATAGAATAATGTGTTATTTGCGACGACTTATTTTGTTATTTCAGTCGATTATCGCCATAATGCGAACTTGCTGTGTAGCACGGTTTTACTGACTTGCGCGAAGTCGCAAAGCTGGCGTTAATTGATTGTAATCACTTTGTGATTAATATAGTTTTTTAACTTTAAATTAGCTCAAGAATTACCCTACCAAGAATTTATAAGAGAAAGCTCTCAAGGAGAATAACAATGAAAGTAGCTGTTATTGGTGCCGCTGGTGGCATCGGTCAAGCCCTAGCCCTACTACTTAAGAATCGCCTACCTGCTGGTTCAGATCTTGCACTTTACGATATCGCACCGGTAACTCCGGGTGTTGCTGCCGATCTTAGCCACATCCCAACACCTGTTTCGATCAAAGGTTACGCGGGTGAAGATCCAACACCGGCACTAGAAGGTGCGGATGTTGTACTTATCTCTGCGGGCGTTGCTCGTAAGCCTGGTATGGATCGTGCGGATCTTTTCAATGTGAACGCTGGCATTGTTAAGTCTCTTGCTGAGAAGATTGCGGTTGTATGTCCAAAAGCTTGTGTTGGTATCATTACTAACCCGGTAAACACAACAGTGCCAATCGCTGCTGAAGTTCTTAAGAAAGCGGGCGTATACGACAAGCGTCGTCTATTCGGTGTTACTACTCTGGATGTTATTCGTTCTGAAACTTTTGTTGCTGAGCTAAAAGACAAAGATCCAGGCGACATTCGCGTTCCTGTTATCGGTGGCCACTCTGGTGTGACTATTCTTCCTCTTCTTTCTCAAGTTGAAGGCGTAGAGTTCACTGATGAAGAAATCGCAGCACTAACGACTCGTATCCAAAATGCAGGTACTGAAGTTGTAGAAGCTAAAGCTGGCGGCGGTAGTGCAACACTATCTATGGGCCAAGCAGCTTGTCGTTTCGGCCTTGCTCTAGTGAAAGCACTACAAGGTGAAGAGAACGTTATCGAGTGTGCGTACGTTGAAGGTGAAGGCGAGCACGCACCATTCTTCGCTCAACCAGTTAAGCTGGGTAAAGAGGGGGCAGAAGCTATCCTTAGCTACGGCGAGTTGAGCGATTTCGAACGTAATGCTCTAGACAGCATGCTTGAAACGCTAAATGGTGATATCGAGATTGGTGTTGAATTCGCTAAGTAAGCGAGACTCTTCTCATTTAGCCAAATAGACATAATAAAAGCCGACCTTATAGGTCGGCTTTTTTGATCCTTAGATTCCGGCTATCCGTAATATTAGTTTTAATGCGTGAATGGAGTGCCGGGTATGAGCCGTATTCAAAAAGGTATGGATGTCCATTTTCATCTAGGCCGCCTAGGAAAGATCTTGGTTATCGATGAGCAAGAACAGACAGCTCTGGTTGAGTCTTATAACAGCCATGAGCAATATGCAGTGCCGCTGGAAGAGCTAGAAGCTATAGATGCGCAGCTTCCGCTTTCTCTAGAGTCGAGTCGCTATTAAAGCGCTTTGGTATTCTGAGTAGAAAAACAAAAAAGAGCCAATCGGCTCTTTTTTCATTGTAGGAGTCTTGTCGTGGACTTACTTACTGCGCTTCACGGCAAGATGCGCAAGAGTAGTCAGAGCTTGTTTATATTCCGAGTCTGGCAGTACTGAAAGCTCAGCAATCGCTTTGTCAGCTTCTTCGTATGCTTTGTTGGTGGTGTATTCTAACGAGCCTGTCTCTTCCATAGTGGCAAGAATCTCGTTGAGCTTGTCCATACCGTTGGCTTTTTCAATCGCTTCACGAATCATGCTTGCTTGCTCAGGAGAACCATTGTGCATAGCGTATAGAAGAGGCAAGGTCGGTTTGCCTTCTGCTAGGTCGTCACCAACGTTCTTACCCATCTCTTTGCCATCTGCTGTGTAATCCATCACATCATCAATCAGCTGGAATGCAGTACCTAGGTATTTACCATAGTTTTGCATTGCCGTTTCGATCTCTGGTGACGACTCAGTCAGAATTGCGCCAATTTGAGTTGCGGCTTCAAACAAGCGAGCTGTCTTAGAGTAGATAACCTGCATGTAGCTTTCTTCAGTGGTGTCTGGGTTGTTGCAGTTCATTAATTGTTGAACTTCACCCTCAGCAATCACGTTTACCGCTTCACTCATTAACTCGAGGATCTTTAAAGATCCTAACGTAGTCATCATTTGGAATGAGCGTGTGTAAATAAAGTCACCCACCAAAACACTGGCCGCATTACCAAAGGCTGCGTTGGCGGTTGCTTTACCACGTCTCATGTCTGATTCGTCGACAACATCGTCATGAAGCAGAGTCGCAGTATGAATAAACTCAATAAAGGCTGCAGAGGTAATATGTGCTTCACCTTGATAACCAAGAGCGCGAGCAGATAAAAGAGCAAGCAAAGGGCGCAGGCGTTTACCACCGCCGCTAACGATATAAAAACCAAGCTGGTTGATTAAACTTACGTCAGAATTAAGTTGGGCTTGAATTGTTTCATTCACTTTTGCCATATCATTGGCAGTAAGCGTTTGGATAGCTTTAAAATCCATTGTTCATCCGGCTGAAGTTAGACCCTGTAAGGTTTATACGTTGTATTAATTGTTGAATAATACACTAAAAAACGTTGATTAATACATCGCTTAAGGGCATGATTGCCGCACTTTTCTTTGGCGAACAGGTTTTCGCCAATTTTTTAAAAATATGGCTTGTCATAGCGCCATGATTCCCGTAGAATCTGCGCCCTATTGATTAGTTTAGCGCACACCCGAGTTGTACAAATAACAACCATAGGCTGTGCGGAAAAAGCGGAGTAAAATATGTACGCTGTTTTCCAATCTGGTGGCAAACAACACCGAGTAAGCGAAGGTCAAACTCTTCGTTTAGAGAAATTAGACGTTGAAACTGGTGCAACTGTAGAATTTGATAAAGTTCTTCTTGTTGCTAACGGCGAAGAAATCGCTGTTGGTGCACCTCTTGTTGAAGGTGGTAAGGTTACTGCGGAAGTAGTACAACACGGTCGTGGCGATAAAGTAAAAATCGTTAAGTTCCGTCGTCGTAAGCACTCTCGTAAGCAAGCTGGTCACCGTCAGTGGTTCACAGAAGTGAAAATCACTGGCATTAACGCTTAAGTATTAGGAGAGTTTAACAATGGCACATAAAAAAGCTGGCGGTTCTACTAATAACGGCCGCGATTCAGAAAGCAAACGTCTTGGTGTTAAGCGTTTCGGTGGCGAATCTGTTCTTGCAGGTAACATCATCGTACGTCAACGTGGTACTAAGTTCCACGCTGGCACAAACGTTGGCATCGGTAAAGACCACACTCTTTTCGCTCTTACTGAAGGTAAAGTGAAATTTGCTGTTAAAGGTCCTAAAAACCGTAAGTTCGTAAGCATCGAAGCTGAGTAATTTAATCTTTAATTAGATTATATTTATAGCTTTAAAGCTGAATTCAAAAGCCCTGCCGATTCGGCAGGGTTTTTTATTTATAACGAGAATAAAAAAGTAGACGCTCTTGTTTAAGCTTTAACAAGTTCCAAGCAAAGAACCTCTCCTTATTTGTTCCTTGGTTGCAGGTCGGCCTAGATCTTAGGTGATCGATCTAAACTCGGATCTGCTAGAATTTATATCACTCCTTGATGAGTGGTAACGCAACGTAAGTGCGGAGTTAAAAAATGAAATTCGTTGATGAAGCGGTAGTAAAAATAGAAGCCGGTGATGGCGGTAATGGTACAGTGAGCTTTTGGCGCGAAAAATTCGTTGCTAAAGGTGGTCCAGATGGCGGTGACGGCGGTGACGGCGGTGATGTTTACATCCAAGCTGATGAAAACTTAAATACACTGATCGATTACCGTTTCCAACGTTTTTACAGCGCAGAGCGTGGTGAAAACGGTCGCGGCGGTAACTGTACGGGTAAACGTGGTAAAGACATCACGTTAAAAGTGCCTGTAGGTACTCGTGCTGTTGATATCCATACTAATGAAATCGTTGCTGAAGTTGCTGAGCACGGCAAGAAGGTAATGGTTGGTAAAGGTGGTTGGCATGGTCTTGGTAACACGCGTTTTAAATCGTCTGTTAACCGCGCTCCTCGTCAAAAGACAATGGGTACTAAAGGTGAAGTTCGTGAACTGCGTTTAGAGCTTCTTCTACTAGCTGACGTTGGTATGCTTGGCCTACCAAATGCAGGTAAATCGACCTTTATCCGCTCTGTTTCTGCAGCGAAACCAAAAGTAGCTGATTACCCGTTCACAACCTTGATCCCAAGCTTGGGTGTGGTGAGTGTGGTTCCTGAGAAGAGCTTTGTTGTTGCCGATATTCCGGGTCTGATCGAAGGCGCTGCTGATGGCGCTGGTCTTGGTATCCGCTTCTTGAAACACCTTGAGCGTTGTCGCGTGCTTTTACACATGATCGATATCATGCCGATCGACGGTTCTGATCCTATTCAAAATGCACTAACGATCATTGATGAGCTTGAGCAGTACAGTGAAAAAGTGGCACAAAAACCTCGTTGGTTAGTGTTCAACAAAGTTGACCTAATGCCAGAAGAAGAAGCAGACGAAAAGATTCAAGAAATCATCGATGCTTTAGGTTGGGAAGACGAGTACTTCAAGATCTCTGCAGTGAACAAGCTAGGCACTAAAGAGCTTTGCTTCAAACTTGGTGAGTTCATGGAGAACCTACCACGTGAAGTGGAAGAAGTTGCCGAAGAAGAAAAAGTCGACTTTATGTGGGATGATTACCATAAAGATGCGATGAGCGGTAAAAATGTCGTTACCGAAGATGATGACGATTGGGATGATTGGGACGACGAAGAAGATGACGGCCACGTTATCTACGTTCGTGACTAATTGAGCCAATTATATAAAAACCGCAATTAATATTGCGGTTTTTTTGTATCTAAATCATGAACAGAGCTTTATTGTTAAGGCAAAATTTACCTCTTAAGTATTAACGCCAATGGGAAGGAAATCATGGCATCAAAACAAAGAGCGATTTCGAGGCTCGTTGCTCAGTCAGGGCAAATGTTATTAGCGCACGGCGCGGAAAGCACTTTAGTTGGCGATATCATGCGCCGTATTGGTATTGCTTGTGGAGTCGACGAGGTCGAAGTTGCGCTATCTGCCAATGCACTTGTTGTGACGACAGTAATGAATGATCACTGTATTACGACCACTCGAAGCTGCGCAGATCGTGGTATCAACATGCAGGTGATCACCGACATTCAACGCGTGTGTATCATGATGGAGAAAGGGATCCTCGATTACGGACTCGCGTATAAAAAGATCCAAAATATAAGTCCTGAGCGCTACAACCGTTGGTTAGTTGTTGTGATGATAGGTTTATCTTGTGCATCTTTTAGTCGGCTTGCTGGCGGTGATTGGCAGGTGTTCATGATGACCTTTATTGCCTCCGCCTGTGGCATGATCGTCAGGCAAGAGATTGGTCATCGTCACTTTAACCCACTGTTAAACTTTGCAATCACAGCCTTTGTCACTACGACTATTTCTGCTCAAGCCGTCCTCTACAATATTGGTGGTCAGCCAACCATCGTAATGGCTTCATCGGTATTGATGCTCGTGCCTGGGTTCCCACTGATTAATTCTGTTGCAGACATGCTCAAAGGTCACATCAATATGGGGTTGGCTCGCTTTACCATGGCAAGCTTACTTACTTTGGCGACTAGTTTAGGGATTGTTGCTGCGATGAGCCTATCTGGTGTCTGGGGGTGGGCGAGCTAATGAGTATTTTCGAACTGTTTTTAGGCTTACTCAACGATATGTTTTTTGCAGCGATTCCGGCTGTCGGATTCGCATTGGTGTTTAATGTTCCACAACGCGCTTTAATTTATTGTGCACTCGGTGGCTCTATCGGTCATGGCAGCCGTTATTTAATGATGCACTTTGGGATTCCAATTGAATGGGCAACCTTCTTCGCCGCAACTGTGGTTGGAATGATAGGTGTGCATTGGTCGCATAAGTTGTTGGCTCATCCCAAGGTATTTACAGTCGCGGCTTTGATTCCTATGGTGCCGGGTGTATTTGCCTTCAAGGCAATGATTGCCATGGTTGAGGTTAATAGGGCTGGGTATAGTCCCGAGCTACTAGCGATGTTGATGGAGAATTTTTTGAAATCGATGTTCATTATCGCTGGGCTAGCGGTTGGCTTAGCTGTACCTGGGCTGTTATTCTACCGACGCAGACCTATCGTCTAGCATCAACTTTCTCTCAGTTAAGGACAGGACTTTCTATTTATGATCATCAGTATGATTGCAGCAATGGCCAATAACCGTGTAATAGGTAAAGATAATCAGATGCCTTGGCACTTGCCTGCGGACTTCGCATGGTTCAAACGCTCAACGATGGGGAAGCCTGTAGTCATGGGCCGAAAAACCTATGATTCGATCGGTCGTCCTTTGCCTGGTCGATTAAATATTGTGATTAGCCGTGATGCGAACTTGGAAATTGAAGGCGTGACAACTGTTACTTCGATTGAAAAAGCTCTGGATCTAGTCAGCGATGTTGAAGAGGTGATGATCATCGGTGGTGGCTCAATCTATGAAAGCTGCCTACCTAAAGCAGATAAGCTGTACCTGACTTATATCGATTTTGACGTTGATGGTGATACTCAATTCCCAGATTGGGGAGAAGGTTGGAAGCAGAGCTTTAGCGATACGTATCAAGCGGATGAGAAAAACAAACACAATATGGAGTTTGTGATCCTCGAGCGTTAAAGTTTATAAACGCTTGCGCTGCTTCACCTGTAGCGCAAGCTTCTCGTATCTCGTATCTCGTATCTCGTATCTCGTATCTCGTATCTCGTGCTTATAGCGCTTTTTGAGTAAAAAATTGTTTGTCTTCCCAACGAAGCGCAGTCAGCTCTCCTCCCCAAACACACCCAGTATCTAGCCCTATCACATCTTTACCTTGATAGCCTTCAAGTGCAGCCCAGTGGCCAAAAACAACCGTTTTATCGAGCTTAATACGTTGTGGAAGGTCAAACCATGGCACTAATGGTTCACTAGTAATTTCACTTGGTGGTAGTTTGCATGCCATATCAAGCCTAGCATCGGTAAAGCAGAAACGCATTCTAGTAAGGCTGTTGATCGCATAGCGGTAACGTTCAATATCTTGCAAATTCACGTCCCATAGATCGGGTGTATTGCTATACATATTCTTGATGAGCCACTGCCAGTTGTCCGATTGTAATAGGGTGACGACTTCTTGATTCTCTATGCGAGCTCTCTCAAGATCCCACTGTGGCGAAATACCCGCATGAGACATCACGAACTCAGGGTGCTCTTGAATTAACGGCTGCTGTCTCAACCATTCGAGTAGCGACTCACGGTCCTCTGCGTCTAGGATAGCTTGTGTCTTATCTTTCGGTTTTGTTGGAAACAACCCTAGAGAGACAGCGAGCAGGTGTAGGTCATGGTTGCCTAATACTACTTTTGCTGAATCACCTAAACCACGAATAAAGCGTAGTGTTTCTAGCGACTTAGGACCTCGGGCAACTAAGTCACCAGCGACCCACAAGGTATCGTGTTGTTGGTTAAAGTTGATGGTTTCGAGTAATAACTGAAGTTCGTCGAAGCATCCTTGGATGTCTCCGACAATATAATTAGACACAGTATTTTCCTATGGCTGCAAAGGTGGTTAGTTAAGGATGTTAGGAATAGCGAGTCTGAATGGGTCGACTTCGGCAATAAAATCGATACCCTTGTGATCGGTCATAACATAATGACCCTGCATGACGCCTACGGGCGTTTCGATAACGGTACCACTGGTGTAAGTGTATTCGTCGTTGGACTCGATAATTGGTTGCTGACCAACCACACCATCGCCTTCAATGGTCAGTTGCTTACCATTAGAGTCGGTAATTAACCAGCGACGTGACATGAGTTGAACCGTACTTTTACTTAGGTTTTTGATAGTAATGATGTAGGCGAAGACATAACGATTCTTCGTAGGCTCAGACTGCTCCTCTATGTACTTAGAGTGAACCTGGCATTTGATACAAGGCGTAGATATATCCATATTCGCACCTTTTGTTGTTGATATACTTAATGTAATTAAAGTATTACATAAAAAAGGCTCCTAACCGAAGTGTAGGAGCCTTTTTATTTTATTTGTCAGCGTTGTGGTTGTCGTGCAACCAGTTCGCCATATCGACAAACTGTTCGAGCGTTAGGTTCTCAGGGCGCATACTTGGGTTGATGCCAAGCTCTTCTAGTACGTCCTTATCAATCAGACTCTTGTAGCAGTTACGAACTGTCTTACGACGTTGGTTAAAGCCTTCACGACATACGCGATCTAACCATTTTAGGTCTTTAGCCGGGTAAGGCAGCACTTCGTATGGCTGAAGGCGCACAACTGCAGAATCTACCTTCGGTGGTGGAACGAAAGCCGTCGGTGGCACTTCCAGTACTGGTGTCACTTTACAGTAGTATTGAGCCATTACCGTCAGACGACCGTATGCTTTGCTACCAGGGCCTGCAGCTAGGCGGTTCACCACTTCTTTTTGTAGCATAAAGTGCATGTCTTTGATGTCTTTATGGAATTCAAAAAGGTGGAACATCAGCGGCGTCGAGATGTTGTATGGCAAGTTACCAAAGATACGAAGCTTGTTGTTTGGTTTAACAAGTTGCTCGAAGTCGAACTTCATCGCATCACCTTCGTGGATCGTCAGCTTATCAGCGAGATCTGGGTGGTTACGAAGACGTTCTGCAAGGTCTCTATCCAATTCGATAACAGTAAATTTATCGACAAGCTTACCTACCGGCTCAGTAATAGCGCCAAGGCCTGGGCCGATTTCTACTAGGTTTTGACCTGGTAGTGGGTTAATGCTCGATACGATGCCATCAATAATGTATGGATCGTTAAGGAAGTTTTGACCAAAACGTTTACGCGCTTTGTGTCCTAAGTGGACATCATTTCTCATTGCTTTTTCTCTACTAATTCAATGGCGTGCGTGAGCGCTGTTCTAAAGCTCCCTGTATCGGCTTKGCCTTTCCCGGCCAAGTCTAAGGCGGTACCGTGGTCGACTGATGTTCGAATAAACGGCAAGCCAAGCGTGATGTTCACTGAGCGACCAAACCCTTTGTATTTCAATACCGGGAGTACTTGGTCGTGATACATACCTAAAACAGCATCTGCATCTTGCAAATATTTTTCATTAAAGATGGTGTCTGCTGGCAATGGGCCAACTAGATTAATCCCATCTTTTTGACGAATTTTTTCTAGCGTAGGGGTGATGGTTTCGATCTCTTCACGCCCTAAACAACCATCTTCCCCGGCATGTGGATTCAAACCACACACATAGATAGTTGGTTTCTCAATCGCAAATTTTTCGACTAAATCTTTATTCAGAATCGCAATGATTTGCTCTAACCTGTCTTCAGTCACTGCTTGAGATACATCTGCTAGTGGGATATGTGTTGTCACTAATGCAACACGCAGCCCTTCTGTTGCCAACATCATCACCACAAGTGGCGTGTTGGACTTCTCTGCAAAGAACTCGGTATGGCCGCTAAAAGCAACGCCAGCTCGGTTAATTACACCCTTGTGAACGGGGCCGGTGACAATAGCATCAAATTCATCATTCATACAGCCAATTGCTGCGGTTTCTAAAGTATTTAATACGTAATGACCATTAGCTTCGTTAAGTTGGCCTGCAACAGCGCTTTCAGCAAGTGAGATGTGTTTCACAACCAGTGTGCCAGAGCGTTGTGGCTGCTTTGGTACAGCAGCGTCATAATCTAACAACTCTACTTCAATACCCAGCAGTTCAGCACGCTCTGCAAGTAGGTTTTTGTCTGCACAAACCACAAGTTGGTGAGGCCAGCTTTCTTGGGATAGAGCCAGGGTTAAATCTGGGCCTATCCCTGCTGGTTCACCTGCAGTAATGACAATACGTTTAGTTGTCATCTTGGTCGTCCTCAACCATTTCAACAAAGGCACTAGCTCGTACTTCTTGCAGCCAAGCTCCTGCTTCTTCGTTGAACTTACGGTTAAATAAAATTTGGTAAGCTTTATTTTTCAACGCTGAATCTGTACGGTCAACTTCACGACGGTCCAGTACTTCGACAATGTGCCAGCCATGAACGGTTTTAAATGGCGCACTGATTTTACCTTCCGGTAGTGTTTCTACTTGGTGTTTGAACTCAGGTACGTACAAATCCGGTGTTTGGTAGCCAAGTTCACCATCTTGAACGGCTGAGCCCGGGTCTTGGCTGTATTGCTGAGCCATGTCTCCAAAGCTTGCTTCGCCTGCATTTACACGACGAGTGATCTCTTCAAGCTGCTCTTTAGCACCATCATCGCTTAGGATTACAGTTGGTTTTATCAGGATATGACGAGCATTCACTTCGGTAACTGCTACAGTCTCTAAGCCTTTCACATCTTCAATTTTTAGAATGTGGAAGCCGACGCCGCTGCGGAAAGGACCAATGATGCTGCCTTTATTTTGCATTTTGATTTGGTCTGCAAAAATGGTTGGCATCTCTTCTTTACGCATCCAACCCCAATCACCACCTTGTAGGGCTTTAGGGCCTTTAGAGTAAGTATAAGCCATAGTGCTGAAGTCTTTACCAGAGTTAAGCTCTTCTACAAGCTCTTTTGCTTGAGCTTCTAGCTCTTCTTTGGTTTGGTCATCGTTAAAACGAAGTTGAATGTGCCCAATCTTGTATTGAACTGTCGCATTCGTCTCTTGAGCAAGAATATCCGCTAGGTTGTCTACTTCTGCTGGAAGAATGTTGATACGACGACGAACAAGCGCGTTACGAGCTTCACTTGCCGCGATCTCTTTTCTGACTTGCTCACGGAATGCGTTGTAGCTTAGGCCTTCTTCTGCAACCGATGCGGTGAGTTGCTCGACGGTTTGGTTGTTGTCTTTGGCGATGCCTTCAATCGCTTGATCAAGTCGAGCATCATCAATACGAACACCGATACGTTCTGCTTCTTGAGTTTGGATCGTATCGATAATTAGCTTTTCAAGTACTTGCTCATCAAGCACGTCTTGAGATGGCAATGTCTGACCGCTTTTCTTCGCGTTTGCTCGTAGAGTTTTCATCGACGTATCGATGTCGCTTTGCAAGATCACGCCTTCGTTTACGATCACTCTTACGCTATCGAGTTCAACTGGTGCAGCAAAGCTTGTTGATACAGTACAAGCTGCTGCGATAGCGATTAATGTGTGTTTCCACAATGTCATGTGTAATCCTTTAAATTTACTGATGCGTTATCAATAAAGAAAATTAGTTATTTAAGAAGAATGGACGACCGTAGCTCAAAGAGTTATCGGAACTGCTGTCCCCAATAGCGCCAGAATCAGAGCCGATATTTGTACCAAAGCCTATAATACCGAAGTTCACACTGAAGTTGTTTTCGTATTCAGGTGTGGTATTTGGGTTACTGATGTTGTTTGTCAAACGGTTACTATAGGTAAAGCCGATGTACCAACAGTCCGATTTATAGTTTAAACGAGCTAACCATTCTAGATCTTCTTCTGTGGTCAAGTCATAGAAGTATTGAGCACTTGTGCTCCATTTCGGTGAAATTTGGTAGGCACCAAGTAAACCTGCTTGCGAAATACCATCCCTTGTTATGGATGATACGTCAAAATCTACAGTCTCATTAATATACTCTTCGGTCACATAACGATAGTTAGTTTGTATATAACCACCTGCGAAGCGATATTCTAATGTGCTGTTTGCAAGTTGCATCGCAGTGGTATCAATGTCGTATTGCACGCCACCATGGTAGAACAGGTAATCATCATAGTTGAAATCCATCTCAATAGCCCAAGACGAATAATTAGTTTTTTTGTCTGAGTTGTCGGTGTCTAAAGTCTGTTTTGTATCTTTGTCGATATAAAAAATTTGGCCGAAAGAGATATTGAGGCGCTCTCGGTATTCATCATCAAAGAAACGAGACGAGGCGCCGTAACTGATTTGGTTTGCTGAAGCGATTCGGTCTACGCCACTGTATTTACGACTTCTAAACAAGCCGTAATAGTCTGTTTGTAATAGCGTAGTGTCGTACAGGCCAATATCACTTTGGTCTTGTTCAGGGACATACAAATACTGAACTTGTGGCTCGAGTGTCTGAGTATAGTTGCTAACAATAGTGGTATCACGTTCAAGAACGATACCGGCATGACTTCGAAACTCAGGGATAACTCGACTGACCGACTCTTCTAACCCTTCATAGTCAGAGCCTGCACCAGTATCAACACCATCAAGATCCTGTTGGTAGTAAGTACCAAGTAACCTTGCTTCTGTCGTCCATGTTCCCCAAGTATTGCCAACCGGGATCGTAATACCTGGTTCCACGTGGATACGGTTCGCTGATGGTTTGCCTTTAGCGTCGGTATCAAATATTGAAACATGACTGATCATGTCGAAATCTAGATATTCCATTACCTCAGGCGCATAGTAGTTGTATTCTAGCTGAGGCATTAGACGATAAGGCAAGTTGTTACTGGTTGTTAGGACTTGGAAGTCTCGGACAAGTACAGATGCATCCCAGTTGTGAGAACGGTAGGTTGCTTTACCTTCTTGAAGTAATTGACCATCTTCACGATTACCAATACTACTACCACTAACGTCGGTGAAGTAATCGATATCACTCACTTTAGAGTAATCAACCTCAAACAACCACGACTGTTGGAATATTCCAGAATGCTCTAGTTGTGCGCCCCAGCGGTCACCTTTCTCTGGATGTTTTTTGTCATCCGGAAGGTATTCAGACTTAATACTACCTGAACCAAAATCGCTCAAGTAACGGAACTTACTGTTAAGCTGCGTTCCACGCTCTTGCATGTACTTGAACGTTGTTTCCAAGTCATAGTTTGGTGCCAAGTTCCAATACACAGGGATTTCAGCTTCAAAGCCGTCGCTTGAACCGTATGACACGGTTGGGTAAAGGAAACCTGTTTTACGGGTGTCACCAATAGGAACAGTTAAGTAAGGTAAGTAAAATACGGGAACACTTTGAATTTCAAAGCGAGGGTTATAAAAAGTGGCTTGTTCTTCGTCTTGATCAACATCGATGCTTGATGCTCTCAGGCGCCAAGCGTTGTCCCCAATAGGACAAGAGGTGATCGAACCATCTTCGATTTCATAAACCGCTTTACCTGTTTTTGCGATATAAACGGCATCGCCACGGCCCGGTTCACAAAGAAATTCGTAGTCGGTGTTTTCTAGTGTCATTTCATCAGTAGTCAGATTGTTAGTTGCTCTGTCTGATATTGATTTAATTTGACCGTCACTAAAGTTTACGTTGCCTTCAGCTACAACGATGTTTTCTTGTTGGTGAAGAGTTACGTTATCAGCAAGGATGGTCTTGTTTCCTTGCGTAACTCTTACGTCACCTGAATATATTGCTTTGTCACCATTGATAGCCTCTAAGCGATCGGACTCAACATGAGCGGGTAGTTGTGTCTCGTTTTCTGCAGCGGGCTCGATCAAGCATTGATCTATAGAGGGCATTTCCTGCACACTACTATCGGTTATTGTTTCAGCTTGAGTTGTCGACACGTATAACGCCGTACTTATAGACGCGGCTAACAAGGTGCGGGAAAAAGATTGCATGAAGTTGAACTATCCTGTGTCACTAGATGAAGGGTTGATCTAGTATCAATCCAATAAATAAAGCATTTTCCTTATGATAAAGGAAATATTAGCATTCAGCATCATCAGACAGCATTACTCAGATAAAATTCATAGATAGAGAACACATAATGCAAATATTTGGCAAAATTTTGGGCGCTTTCTTTGGCTTTCTATTTGGAGGGCCACTTGGTTTAGTTTTTGGTCTGTTTTTAGGACACCAATTCGATAAAGCTCGCCGATTGAACCAATCTGGCTTTAATACCTCTGGCTTTGGGCGTGGGCCAAACCAAGCTGAAAGACAGAATGAGTTTTTCAAATCTGCATTTGCAGTTATGGGACATGTTGCCAAAGCGAAAGGCCAAGTGACCCGTGAAGAGATTCAACTGGCTTCTACTATGATGGAGCGTATGAATCTTCATGGCGAGCAACGCAGAGCGGCACAAGATGCATTCCGCGAAGGAAAAGAGAGCGACTTCCCGCTAAATGATGTCCTAGAGCGCGTAAAAATCTCATCGGGTGGACGTTTTGACCTTCTTCAGTTCTTTCTTGAGTTGCAAGTATCAGCAGCGTTCGCTGATGGAAGCTTGCATCCAAGTGAACGTCAGGTCCTTCATAAGATCGCTCAAGGCCTTGGTTTTTCTTCAGAACAACTTGAACGCCGTTTACAGATGCAAGAGGCGGCATTCCGTTTCCAGCAACAGGGTGGAAGCTTCGGTGGTAGTCATCATCAAGGGCAATCGTCAGGTTGGCAACAAGCATCACAACAAAACCAACTGGGCGATGCATTTAAGGTTCTAGGTGTAAGTGAAAGTGCGGATGGTAAGGAAGTTAAAAAGGCCTACCGTAAGCTGATGAATGAGCACCACCCAGATAAACTGATGGCCAAAGGTCTACCGCCAGAAATGATGAACGTTGCGAAAGAGAAATCACAAGAAATTCAAAATGCTTATGACCTAATTAAGAAGGTCAAAGGGTTTAAGTAATCGAGTACAAAGCCGAGTAATGATAAGACGTTACTCGGCTTTTTTATTGAAAGGAATAAATATGTCTATCAGTTATCAAGACGTTCTGGGTTTTTGGTTTGATGAGTTAACACCAAAGGACTGGTTTACTGGCGGTGAGCACATTGATGCTTTGATTAAAGAGCGATTCTCAGATTTACATCAAGCCGCGATTCAAGGAGAGCTGTTTGAATGGCGCCAAACTGCACAAGGGCGCTTAGCTGAGATTATTGTACTGGACCAGTTTTCAAGAAACATCGGCAGAAATAGCTCTGCTGCATTTGCAGCTGACCCTATGGCGCTAGCATTGGCTCAGGAAGCGGTAGCTGGTGGATTTGACCATCAACTTAGTCAGCAACAGAAAAGCTTTCTGTATATGCCTTACATGCACAGCGAGTCATTGTTTATTCATGAGCAGGCGGTTGAGTTGTTTTCTCAAACTGGCTTAGAGAATAATCTTGATTTTGAGTTTAAGCACAAGGTTATCATTGAGCGTTTTGGTCGCTATCCCCATCGTAATGAAGTATTAGACAGAGTATCAACGCCAGAAGAGATTGAGTTCTTGCAGCAGCCTGGTTCAAGTTTCTAGCTCTAGAACACAGTCAAAAAGATGAAGAGAGGCTAGGGGTTAATAAACCATTAGTTTCTTTTTTGTTTTCAGCCCTAAACCACCTACTTCAGTAGGTGGTTATCATTCAGTTTGGCTTTGCCTGTAGTTCTACCCATGTTAAATGCTCCCTTGATTTTTAGCGAAGTCAAAGAGGACAAATAACATGAGCAGATATAATCAAGCTTCCCACGTATTTTGGAGATGTCAATATCACATAGTGTGGACACCAAAGTATCGATTTAGGATTTTGAAAAACAATGTAGGTAAAGAAGTTTATCGATGTATAAATCTTTAGTAAATTTCCATATTTAAGGAGAAACAAACTCTGGGGTAACCACTTTTGGCAAAGGGGCTATTTTGTCGATAGCGTAGGGGTTAATGAAGAGGTTAATGAAGAAATCATTCGACGCTATGTAAGACATCAAGAGAAAAAAGAGCGCGTGGAGCAGCAGCAACTGGCGTTGGACTAAACAAAGGCCCCCTTTTAGGGGGCTCACACAAAGCCACCTTCTTTAGAAGGTGGTAATTTACTTTAGTTGTGAGCAACTGGCAGCAAGCTATTTTGCTTGGTTTAGTGACCAGTCGTACTCATAGCTGATTTTCTTAGCACGCGGTACTGACTTAGTTCGATATTGGTCTAAGTGTTGAATCAGCTGTTGTTGGTTACCAAAATCTACGTCGAACCACTCATAAATCGATGATAGTTGGGTCTTATTACCTTTAATCAGAACACCTTTATCACTATTAATAAACTCAGAGGCCGCTTCTTCCAGTAAAGTTTCGGTGTTGTCTGCAGTAAAAGCTTGAGGTTGAAGGTTTGGACACCCTAAGCTGGCACAGTTTACAGCGTAGTGTGTACGCGGATCTTGCCATATTGGTCTTAAGATGCGGTGCTCAATGTCGTTGAGTGTCAGTGATTTACCATTTACTGATACAACATCATCTCCCCATGGCCCAAAACTGAATAGGCCGCCGAGCTTAGTGATAGATTTAACTGGGTAGGCATCGAGAATCAAATCAACAGTCACAGCATTGTATAGGTTGACCCAGTAAGCGTATTGCTCTGCTTTTGAGTATTCGAGTGGGTTTACCTGCTCTAACTGCTTGATGTATTGCTTTAGCTTTGTTTTATCTGTGTCGGTCACTGCTTGATAACGAACTAGAGTATTTTGCCCCTGTTTAACCAAATAGCTATCGAGGAATTGCTGCCAGCTTTGATGAGAAACCTGTTCTGAGTTGGCCTCATTGCTTTGATTCCAGTACGGCCATAGTTCAGATTTCGGTGCCGACCAAGCTAAGGTTGAAAAAAGTAGGCTGATAATAACGAGTAGTTGTTTCATGGCATTCTCCTGATAGCTGACTACTAAGACCTATTGCTTTACGGTTTTCTTTCATAGCTCGTCAGTTAAATAACAGATCAGAGTCTGGTAGACACTTTAAGCTAAGGCTGAACCAAATAAAAAAGGTTGTCGCTAAGCCAACCTTTTCGAACTTTGATACTGCTTTTCTATTGCAAGGCTTCTTTATTTTAGGAAGCTTGGAATCTTCTCTTCATACGCAGAAATCTTATCAGCGTGCTGCAGCGTTAGGCCGATGTTGTCTAAACCGTTCAGTAGGCAATGACGACGGAACTCATCAATTTCAAACGAGTACTCTTTACCATTTGCGCTTACTTTCATTGCTTCTAGATCAACGGTGACTTCTGCGCCTTCGTTCGCTTCTACGAATTGGAAGATCTCATCCACTTCCTGATCTGTTAGACGAACAGGAACCATTTGGTTGTTGATTGAGTTACCGTAGAAAATGTCTGCAAAGCTTGGCGCAATCATCACTTGGATACCGTAATCAGCAAGTGCCCAAGGTGCGTGTTCACGAGATGAGCCACAACCAAAGTTCTCACGAGCAAGCAGGATTGAAGCGCCTTGGTAGCGAGGAGCGTTCATCACGAATTCTGGGTTTGGTTGCTCGCCAGCATCGTCTAGGAAGCGCCAGTCATGGAATAAGTGTTTACCAAAACCAATGCGGTTCACTTTCTGTAAGAACTGCTTTGGAATGATCGCATCAGTATCGATGTTGGCCGTATCTAGAGGAACGACTAATCCGGTGTGTTGTTGAAAACCTGACATGTTAAATCCTCTAATTAAAGTTCACGAATATCGACAAAGTGACCAGCGATTGCTGCGGCTGCAGCCATTGCAGGGCTAACTAGGTGCGTACGACCATCACGGCCTTGGCGACCTTCAAAGTTACGGTTTGACGTAGAAGCGCAGCGCTCTTGTGGACCTAGGCGGTCGTTGTTCATTGCAAGGCACATAGAACAACCCGGTAGACGCCACTCAAAACCAGCTTCTTTGAAGATAACATCCAAACCTTCAGCTTCAGCTTGAGCTTTTACTTGCTCAGAGCCCGGAACGATTAGCGCTTGCACATGTTTTGCTACTTGGCGACCTTTCGCTACCGCTGCTGCTGCACGCATGTCTTCGATGCGAGAGTTAGTACATGAGCCAACGAATACTTTATCTACGTTATAATCTGATAGAGATTTACCCGCTTCTAGGCCCATGTATGCCAATGCTTTTTCAGCCGATGCTTTTTCAACAGGATCTGCGAAGCTTTCTGGTGCTGGGATAGGTGCATCAACAGAAATTACCTGACCTGGGTTAGTACCCCAAGTCACTTGTGGCTTGATGTCTGCTGCTTCTAGAGTTACTACAGCATCAAACTCTGCGTCAGCATCGGTTTTTAGTGTGTTCCAGTATTCAACGGCAGCGTCAAACTCTTCACCTTCTGGAGAGAATTTACGACCTTTGATGTACTCGTAGGTGGTTTCATCCGGTGCAATTAGGCCTGCTTTAGCGCCCAACTCGATAGCCATGTTACATACCGTCATGCGGCCTTCCATTGTAAGGTCGGTAATCGCCTCACCACAGAATTCAACCACGTAGCCAGTACCGCCAGCCGCTGTTGTTTTACCAATGATCGCTAGCACGATGTCTTTGGCTGTAATGCCCGGAGCAACCTTGCCTTTTACTTCGATCTTCATGGTTTTAGCACGAGCCTGTTTTAGCGTTTGGGTTGCTAGAACGTGCTCAACTTCTGAAGTACCGATACCGAATGCAAGAGAACCAAATGCACCGTGTGTTGCAGTGTGCGAGTCACCACAAACGATAGTCATGCCCGGTAGTGTAATGCCTAGCTCAGGGCCCATTACGTGCACAATACCTTGGTATTTGTGGTTTAAGTCGTAAAGCGTTACGCCAAACTCTTCACAGTTTTTTGATAGCGTTTCCATTTGGATACGAGCCATCTCGCCAGAAGCATTAATGTCTTTGGTTTGGGTTGATACGTTGTGATCCATGGTCGCGAAAGTCTTGCCTACTTGGCGAACTTTACGGCCTTTTTCACGCAGGCCATCAAAGGCTTGAGGTGACGTTACTTCGTGGACTAGGTGACGGTCGATGTAAAGAATCGGATTTTCGCCTTCCGCTGCTACTGCAACGTGCGCGTCGTAAACTTTTTCGTATAAGGTTTTGGCTTGCTGGTTTGTCGACATAGCTTTTCTTCCTTGGGAGCATCAGTCCCAGTGTTTGTTTCTAGCCAAGTCACGCACTCTGGATGACTTGGCTTGATATTATTCTTATGTACTTGCTTAAGAGCGTTATGCTTACGAAGCTAAGATGTACTCTGCAATCTTGTCACCCATTTCAGAGGTGGTTAGAGCTTGTTTGTCGCCTGCAAGATCAGCTGTTAGCTCGCCTGCTGAAAGTGCTTTAGATACCGCTGTTTCAATATCTTGTGCTGCCGCTTCTTCGCCTAGGCTGTAACGAAGCATTAGTGCAGCAGAAAGAATCTGTGCAACAGGGTTTGCGATATTTTTACCTGCAATATCAGGTGCGCTGCCGCCTGCTGGTTCGTATAGGCCGAAGTTGCTTTCGTTCAAGCTTGCAGAAGGAAGCATACCCATAGAGCCAGTGATCATTGCACATTCATCAGAGATGATGTCGCCGAAGATGTTTGAACATAGCATTACGTCAAACTGAGATGGGTCTTTGATTAGCTGCATGGTCGCGTTGTCGATGTACATGTGGTTTAGCGTTACATCTGGGTAATCTTTTGCGATCTCTTCGACCACTTCGCGCCACAAGATAGAGCTCTGTAGAACGTTCGCTTTATCGATTGAGTAGACGTTTTTGTTACGTAGGCGTGCAGATTCAAAAGCAATCTTAGCAATACGTTCGATTTCGTAGCGGTGGTAAACCTCAGTATCAAACGCTTTTTCAGTTGCGCCTTCGCCTTCACGACCTTTAGGTTGACCGAAGTAGATACCGCCAGTTAGTTCGCGTACTACCACGATGTCAAAACCGCGCTCAGAGATATCGGCACGAAGTGGAGAGAAAGACTCTAAACCCTTGTGAATTTGCGCAGGGCGTAGGTTACAGAACAGTTGGAAGTGTTTACGTAGAGGAAGTAGGGCACCACGCTCAGGTTGGTCATTGGGTGGAAGGTGTTCCCACTTAGGACCACCAACTGAGCCGAAAAGTACCGCGTCAGACTCTTCACAACCTTTCACAGTAGACTCTGGTAGTGGACAACCGTGGTTATCAATTGCAATACCACCAACATCATACTCTTCGCGAGAGAAGCTAATTGCATGCTTCTTTTCGATCGCGTCTAGCACCTTATGTGCTTGCTGCATTACTTCTGGGCCAATGCCATCACCAGGTAGTACGGCAATTTTGTATGATTTATCAGTCATGTTAATCCTTTAATTCTTGTTACTGAGCTATTTGGCTCGTTTTAAATTTTGTCCCTAAAGCCAACAACATCGGCTCTAGGGCTCTGTTATTGGGTTCTTAAACTGTCGCGATTTTTTGCTGCTTCATTTCAGCAATGGTGTCTGCACGTTGAATGCTGTTGATAACGTGCAATAGCGCCTGACCAGAAGCTTCAACGATATCCGTTGAAACGCCTGTGCCGTGGTACTTACGACCTTTATAGTTTGCAATGATGTCAGCTTGGCCTAAACCGTCTTCACCTTCACCTTTCGCGGTTAGGTCGAACTTATCTAGTACGATTTCGTAGCCAGTTAAGCGGTAGATACATTGGTATAGTGCGTCAACTGGGCCGTTACCTACAGCGGCTTCGCACTTCTCTTCATCACCACATTGCAGCTTGATGCTGGTTGTAGACATTACACTACCAGATTGTACGCTTAGGTAGTTAAGTTTATAGAAGTCATCTTCGTCACGTAGGTTTGCGAAGTGCATTAGTGCTTCTAAGTCGTAATCGAAGACTTGGCCTTTACGGTCAGCAAGCTTCAAGAAGTCTTCGTAAAGTGAATCTAGACTGTACTCGTTGTCTTTGTAACCCATTGCGTCCATGTGGCTTTTAACAGCAGCACGACCACTACGGCTGGTTAGGTTCAACGCCTTGTTTTTCAGGCCAATAGACTCAGGAGTCATGATCTCGTAAGTGTTTTTGTTCTTTAGCATGCCATCTTGGTGGATACCTGAAGAGTGGCTGAATGCGTTAGCACCAACGATCGCTTTGTTGTCTTGAATCGGCATGTGGCAAAGCTGGCTTACCAACTTACTGGTACGGTGGATCTCTTGGTGATCTAGGCCGGTATGAACACCTAATAACTCTTGACGAGTCTTGATGATCATTGCGATCTCTTCTAAAGAACAGTTACCCGCACGCTCACCAATGCCGTTAATGGTACCTTCAACTTGACGAGCACCCGCTTGTACCGCTGCGATTGAGTTAGCAACCGACATGCCTAAGTCATCGTGACAGTGAACAGAGATGATTGCTTGGTCGATATTTGGTACGCGGTCAAATAGCGTTTTGATAATACCGCCAAACTCGTTCGGTACTGTGTAACCCACTGTATCTGGAATGTTGATGGTTTTTGCGCCAGCGTTTATGGCTGCTTCAACCATGCGACATAGATTATCGATAGGTGTACGACCTGCATCTTCACAAGAGAACTCAACATCGTCTGTGTAGTTACGTGCGTGCTTAACGGCTTTAACTGCCATTTCAACCACGTCATCGTAGCTGCGACGAAGCTTGTCTTGTACGTGTACTGTTGAAGTAGAAATAAAGGTATGAATACGGAACTGCTCAGCCACTTTTAACGCTTCAGCAGCTGCATCGATATCTTTCGCTACCGCACGAGAAAGGGCACAGATACGGCTATCTTTAATGTTTTTTGCGATAGTTTGTACTGACTCAAAATCACCTGGTGATGACACTGGGAAGCCAGCTTCGATTACGTCCACACCCAGTCTTTCAAGTGCATAAGCAATTTGTAACTTCTCTTTTACTGTCAGGCTTGCAGCTAGAGCCTGCTCGCCGTCACGTAAAGTCGTATCAAAAATTATCACTTGATCGTTCATGGGTGCTTCCTTATATCGATATTGTATCGATTGCTATCCAAATTATTATTGAGAATGATGTTCTTTTAAAAGTGCCAGTTACAAAAAAACCCGCTCAGCGCGGGTTTTAATATTTGTGTAGTTCTTGACCCACAACTTACCCGCGCGATTGGTTCACGATAAGGAGAAGTTTCAGCAGTCGAGAAGAAGAAAAAATCATTACACAAATATCCGTAAATAAACTGTTAACACCATATGTACCGTAATTTATTCTGAGCGTCAAACAAGAAAATCCAATATCAGCATACATTAGCGGCGTTTTGGTTTGGTTTGTGCTAATAAGCTTGTGATTATTGGTTTTATCATCTGCTTGGGGTTTTTAGGTTGGGCGGTTAGTTTATCGTTTGGCTTATGTGTAGGTTAAAACTTTGTAGTAAATCTTTTTAATGGAACGATTCACCAAAAAAATCACAAGCGCGTTTAAATTAATTAATCAATTGATTAAATAGTGAGTAATTAATCTTCTGCCAGCGTGTCGATTTATCCCTATAATTAATCGTGTGATTAATTAGGTTAGTAGGTTTTAGTGATGGCAGGGCGTAAAGCAGGACGACCGCAGCAGAATCTCGATGTCAGGCAGTTGCTTATTGAGCATGCTCGTGATCTGTTCGTCGTTCAACCATATGACAAGGTATCCACTCGTTTAATTGCTGAACGAGCCGGAGTGAATATCGCGATGATTCGATATTACTTTGGTAACAAAGCAGGGTTGTTTGAAGCAATGCTGCGTGAAACCTTGCGACCAATGCAACTCCAGATGCATAAGCTGGTAGAAGAGAGCAGCCACGAGAACTTTCTCGATTTAATGCGGACTTACTACAAAGAGATGGTCAAGGTTCCTAAATTTCCTCGCTTAATTGCCCAAGTGATGAATATGCCGCCTTCAGAGGTGCAGAGAGAGCTACTAGAGAAGGTCTTTCTCGATGTCACTAAACCTGCCCAAGATGTCATTTTTGAAAAGCTGATGGCACAAGGCGTTTTGCGGAAGGATATGGATCCTAAGCTCTGCCGCGTGTCGTATATAAGTTTGATGGTATTTCCGTTTATAGCACCACCGCCTTTACTGGCTATTCATGGCATCGAGCTTAATGAAGCTTTTCTGAACCGATTAATCGAACACAACATTCAACTGATGACGGAAGGTTTTATCAATGCACCAAGCCCTTCATCTTTGCAGGAACCAAAATAATGAGAATAAATAAAAAGCTCCTTTTCTTCCCAGCCTTAGCTGTTGGTGTGATTGGTTTAGTAGTGGCGATTAACTTGAAGCCAGACTTACCAACTAAGCCCGCCGGCGACAGGGCGCGCTTGGTTGAAACTGTCAGTTTAGAAAAGCAGATGATAGCGCCGTTGGCGGTTGGGTTTGGCAAAGTGGTACCTAAGGTTGAATGGAAAGCGATTGCCGAGGTAACAGGGCAGATCGTTTATCGACACCCCGATCTTGAGAAAGGGCAGGTGATCCCAGCAGGGACTGAGGTGCTTAAGATCGATCCTTTGGATTACGAGTTGAAGTTGGTACAAGCCGAAGCGGATCTTAAATCGAGCCAGACCTCACTAGAGAAACTGAACCAAGAAGAAGAGAATCTGAAACAGACACTGAAGATCGAAAAAAATCGGCTAGTGATCAGCAATAAAGAGCTACAGCGTAAACAAGATCTGCGTAAGAAAGGGCTGACCTCTCAGTCTGATGTCGATCTACAACAACAGAGCGCACTCTCCCAACAGAAATTGGTATTAGATATACAGAACCAAATCGCTTTGATGCCAGATGAAAAACGTGTCGCGCAAGCGGTGATTAAAGTGAATGTCTCTAAAGTAAAAGAAGCGCAACGCTCTTTAGATAAAACAACCATCACCTTGCCTAGACCAATGCGAATCGCTCAAGTCGATATTGAACAGAATCAAGTGGTTAATCTACAGCAAGAGATGTTCATTGCTCATGGGATTGATGTTATGGAGGTTGAGGCACAACTCTCTATTCACGATATGCAAACTTTAGCCTCAAGCTTTACTCAATTCCCTCGCGATGCTGCTGGCATACCAAATCCATATCAAACGCCAGCTAAGGCAAGCATTCAGTTGAACAGTGGCAGCTTAAATCTGACTTGGCCAGCCAAGGTCGCACGAATCAGTGAAACTGTGGATGAAAACCAAGCGACAGCGGGCATCATCCTTGAAATCAATCAAGACTATTCTGCGATCCAGCCAAACAGCGCTACGCCTTTGGTGAATGGTATGTTCGTCAAAGCGGAGATTGAAGGCTTAGCCAATCCAAGCTGGGTAGTGCCTGAACGTGCTTTACATGGCGATAAGATCTATTTAATGGATGAGAGGCAGCGCTTGAAGGTTGTGAATGTCGAAGTGCTTTACCGCCGAGAGAACCAAGTAGTGATTCGTGGTGAGTTACAGACTGGAGACAAACTGGTTCTTAACGACGTTCTGCCTGCGATTGAAGGCATGCTGCTGAAAGAGTCTGGTTCAAATGGTGATGAGCTTGCCGTTAACAGTGAGGAGAGCGCTTCATGATCAAGTTCTTCTCAAGACACCCAACCGCAGCCAATTTGTTGATGCTTGGTTTGTTGATATTGGGTTTGAGTTCGTTGTCCACCATTAAGCGTGAAACCTTTCCTGCCTATGATCCACCTTACATTATGGCAGCGATTGTTTACCCGGGGGCCTCTCCACAAGAGGTTGAAGAGAGCTTGTGTGTGCGAATGGAAGACGCAGTCGATGGCTTAGCGAACATTGAAGAAACCCAATGTGAGGCGATAGAAGGCAGTGCACGTCTAATTCTCAAGCTCAATGAGAAAGCGGATATCGGTCGAATGCTGGTGGATGTGCAAACTCAGATCAATTCGATCAATGATTTTCCTACTGAGATCGAATCACCTGTTGTACAAGAGCTGGATTGGAATGAGCCAGTCGTTGATATCGCGATCACTGCGGACACCTCATGGCCAGAACTGAAGGCATACGCTGAAGACCTGAAACGCACTATGAAGCTCGATTACGATGTTTCACTGGTTGATGTAAGCGGATTCTCTGATCACCAATATCGTGTTGAGCTGGATACCCAAGCGATTCGCCAACTCGGTTTGAGTGTCGGTGATATTGCCGATCAAATTGGCCGTCAGAATGTGAAACTGCCGAGTGGTAACGTTGAAACGCCAGACAAAAACTTCCTGATTCGCTTCGATGAAAGGCGTATTACACCCGTGGAATTGGAAAGTATTGTGGTGGGTTCGGCGCCAAATGGCTCTGTGATCCGTTTACGAGATATTGCCAAGATCACCGACCGCTTTGAGCTTGATGAACAGAAGGTGCTGTTTGATGGAAAACCTTCTGCACTGCTTAAAATCAGTAAGAACAAAGAAGACGATGCACTGAGAATCAAAGAGCGTGTCACTCAGTTTGTCGAGGACCAGCGTGCAATTGCACCTGATGGTGTGACTCTGCAAATGACTAACGACCTCTCCTCTGTATTGTGGGATCGTCTGACCATGATGGTGCGCAATGGTTGGCAAGGTATTGTGCTGGTATTTGCAACAATGTGGCTGTTCTTTAGCTTACGTTATTCTTTTTGGGTTGCAGCAGGCCTGCCGGTAGCCTTTCTTGGCGGTTTGTTCTTAATGGCCAATTTGGGACTGTCGATTAATATAATGTCACTGGTTGGTTTGTTGATGGCGATCGGTATTATGATGGATGACGCCATTGTGATCGCCGAATCGATAGCTTCCCACCTTGATCGGGGGCAGAACGTCGATGACGCGGTGTATAACGGGGTTAAGAAAGTACTTCCCGGCGTGCTGTCTTCCTTCTTAACGACGGTGTGTATTTTCGGTAGCTTGTTATTTCTCGATGGGGAAATGGGCGCGGTACTCAAGGCCGTTCCTCAGGTTCTGATCTTGGTGCTGTCGTTGAGCTTGATCGAAGCCTTCTTAATCCTGCCGAATCACCTGTCGCACTCTTTGCATAAAGAGAAGAACGATAAACCAGCGCTGCGCTTCAAAACCGTGTTGCTAGAGAAGTTTGAGAACTTCCGTAATACCACATTGATGAATATGGTCGAGAAAGTAGTGACCTTCCGCTATGCCTTCATGGGCGGAGTATTGACCTTACTACTTCTGTCTATCGCTTTGATTGCTGGTGGTGTTGTCAAATTTCAACCATTCCCAGAGCTTGATGGTGATATTGCTGAGGCGCGCATTATCCTTCCTCCTGGGGCTTCATTGTCTCAAACCGAGAGAGTGGTCGATAAGATTGTGGCGTCTGCCGAGCGTTTGAATGAGCAATGGAGCGAAGAAGTTGAAGATGGCAACACGCTCGTCGAACATATCACCAGCCAGTTCAATGCCAATGCCGATGCCAACGAATCTGGCCCGCACTTGGCTACCGTGCGCTTAGATCTTCGTGGGGCTGAGAGCCGTAATACGGTGATTGATGATTTCATCGATGCATGGCGAGAGGATATCGGTGAACTCGCGGATCCAATCTCATTGGTTTTCAAGCAACCAACCATGGGGCCGGGGGGACGCGCGATTGAGATCCGTGCCAAGCATGATGACCTTAATGCATTGAAAGCTGCTTCTTTGGATATTCAGGCTTACTTGAATGAGTTTGATGGCGTTCATGGCGTACTGGATGACATGCGCATGGGTAAAGAAGAGATCTTGGTTAAGCTTCGCCCAGGTGCTGAAACCTACAATGTGAACGGGCAGATGATTGCATCTCAACTACGAGCCGCCTTCTTTGGCCAGACAGCGGACGAGATTCAAATCGGTGTTGAGAATATCTCGATAGAGGTGCGTCTTGATAAAGAGCAAGCGGGCGACATACAGCAGCTGGCTAACTTCCCAATCATTACCGCGGACGGCAGCCAAATTCCGTTAGCTACGCTGGCGACGCTCGATTTCCAGCGTAATTACGTACGTATCCAACGTATTGACGGGCTGAGAACCATTAGTATCTTTGGTGATATTGATAATAAGAAAGCGAGCTCTTCAGCGATCTTGGCTCAGTTCCAAAAAGATGAAGCGCCTAAACTCATCCAGAAGTACCCAGGTTTACGTTTTGATTTTGAAGGGGAAGCGAAGGATGCAGCCAAAACAGGTGCCTCGATGGGCAAAGGCTTCTTGCTCGGTCTATTTGGTGTGTTTGCAATTCTGAGTTATCAATTCAGAAGCTATTTAGAGCCTGTGGTTGTGATGCTCGCGATTCCATTAGCCTTTATTGGGGTAGTGGTAGGTCACTGGGTGCTTGGTCACTCGTTAAGTATGCCAAGTATGATGGGCTTTGTGTCGCTCGCTGGGATTGTAGTTAACGATTCTATCTTACTCGTTCAATACATTCGTCATCACGTTGATGAAGGAGATAGCGTGCATGACTCGGTAGTGAAAGCGAGTCGCGAGCGTTTCCGTGCCGTGTTCTTGACATCGATGACGACGGCAGCAGGTTTGTTGCCCTTGCTCACTGAAACCAGCTTGCAAGCTCAGGTTATTCAGCCTTTAGTTATCTCGATCGTATTTGGCATCTTTGCCTCAACCTTGCTAGTGCTGTTTATGATCCCAGCAGCTTACGCGATCTTGGCGGATTTTGGTTTAGTGAAAAAGCACGAGCCACTCTCGCTGTAGAGTGTTAAGTCAGAAAATAAGAAATGAATAATAAAGCGGCCTTCGGTCGCTTTATTTATATGGGAGGTGATTAAAGCGACCTAAGGCGGCTTAATCATCGGCTTCTCAACCATGGAAAGTTTCATTTTAGTTCATTCAAAACGTCACTTAACTGTCATTTGTTAGGCATAACTTGACCCTTAACTGAATAAGGATTGTTAAGGAGATTGTATGCGTACTATCGAACCTATTGTCCGCTGGGATGTGGCATTTTCTGTTTTCTGTTTGAAGAACCGTTTTAGTGGTCAACACGCTACAGTTAGCAAGGCGATCTCTCATACAGGTGATGGCCACCTCTACATATTGATTGCTTTGATTGCACTGCTAGTCGATAGCAAAACTGGCAGTGATTTTCTGCTGGTGGGCTTAACCGCATTCGCTATTGAGCTGCCGATTTACTGGTTTGCGAAAAATACCCTCAAGCGTCGCAGGCCCGCGGAATTCTCTTCTCTACTTCACTCTCATATTGTCCCATCAGATAAGTACAGTCTGCCATCTGGGCATGCCGCTGCTGCTTTTGTTATGGCGACATTAATCGGCCATTTCTATCCGAGCTTGTATCTATTTAGTTTGGCTTGGGCCGCAGCGATTGCTAGCTCTCGAATACTACTCGGCGTGCATTTTTTAACGGATGTACTTATTGGTGCTGCTTTGGGGATGGCATGTACCAGTCTCGCTATTAGCCTCGTTCTTTAATTATTGTTTAGTCATCACTACTAAGCGCTTAAGTAGCGAATCGAAAGGAAGTCTCATGAAAATATTATACGGCGTACAAGGTACTGGAAATGGTCACATTGCACGAGCAAGGGCAATGGCCGTCGCGTTTCGTCAGCAGAACATTGATGTTGATTTTCTCTTTTCAGGCCGAGAAGCGAGCAAGTACTTCTCGATGGATGAGTTTGGCAATTATCAAGTTCGTAACGGCTTAACTTTTTATAGTGAGCAGGGGCAGGTTAAGTATGGAAAGACATTCATCAAGAATAATATCTGGCGCTTTCTTAATGAGGTTAAGCAAATAGATCTTACGCCTTATGACTTGGTGCTCAATGACTTTGAGCCAGTGACGGCTTGGGCGGCCAAAAGGCAGGGCGTTCCTTGTATCGGTATCAGCCACCAAAATGCCTTTCACTATGATGTGCCTAAAGAGGGTGGAAATTGGATTGAGCATTCTGTGATTCAACACTTTGCGCCCACAGAGCACTCGATCGGTTTGCACTGGTATCATTTTGAGCAACCAATCTTGCCACCTATCGTTCACACCTTAGCTCACAACGAGCAGACTCAAGCGCCCCAGGATTTCACATTGGTCTATTTGCCGTTTGAGGAACTTGAAGCGATTTCAGAGCTATTAATGAAGTTTGTTTCGCACAGTTTTGTCTGTTATCACCCAAATGTGATTGAGCATAGCCAAGTCGAAAACATTACCTTTAAACCACTCAGTCATGCGGGTTTCCAATTCGACCTAAATCAGTGCTCTGGCGTGGTGGCTAATGGTGGGTTTGAACTGCCATCTGAAGCGCTGACTCTGGGCAAGAAACTATTGCTTAAACCACTTGATGGACAGTTTGAACAGCAGAGCAATGTAGCCACACTAGAGGCGCTTGGGTTAGCTCAAACCATGAGCTTTCTTGATCCTGCGATTTTGCGTAGTTGGCTCAATGAAAAACAGGCTGAAGTTGTCTCTTATCCAGATGTCGCTAGTGCGCTTGTTGAGTGGGTTTTAGCCGGGAATTGGGCCAATCAAGATGATCTAAGAAAACAGCTTTGGGAGAAGGTGGACTTTCCGAGCTACGCATCGCTCACCTAATCCATAAGTGGTGTTTTTGGGTTGAATGGCCAATCAATTCATCACTTCAATAAATTGTAACAAATGTAACCGAACGATAGAACAGCTAAATAAGTCGAAATGAAACTCATAAGTAGCGCTTTTATGTTTTTTTATAACTCTGTAACTTTGTGATTTTTAAGTGTTAATTAATCATTAAGGTAAAATAAAATTATTCTTTATCAATCTTGTTGGTAGCCGACGATGTATTGGTTAATAGTAGTGGTAATCCGAAAAACATCGGTCTGATAAATATAAGAACTAGTGGTTATCTATTCCCATACCATTACAAATTTAACGCTGTCGTACCGACAAGAGGCAACTTGAATGTTAGAGAAAAAAGATGCAATGAGTGCTATTGCTAGCTACAGAATGGAAAGCACACTTCGTGGAGTAGACTTAAACCTTTTGACTGTATTCGACGCAGTAATGCAAGAACAAAACATTACACGTGCAGCTCACAACTTGGGTATGTCTCAGCCGGCTGTAAGTAATGCCGTAGCACGCTTAAAAGTGATGTTTAATGACGAACTATTTATGCGCCAAGGTCGTGGTATTCAACCGACTCAACGTGCACGTCAGTTGTTTGGTCCTATCCGTCAAGCACTACAACTAGTACGTAACGAATTACCAAGCTCTGTGTTCTCTCCAGAGTCGTCTTCTCGCCTGTTCAAGCTTGCGATTTGCAGCCCATGTGACATGCGTTTTGCACCTAAGATTATGTCGACAATTAACGATCAAGCACCGAGTGTAAAACTGCACATGGATGCTGAATTCGATCGTCAACTTTCTGAGCGTATGCGCTACCAAGAAATCGACTTCGTTATTGATTACGCTCGCTTCGATGAGCAAGGCTTCTCTAGTACTGAGATCTTCCAAGACGAATTGGTTGTGGTTGCTTCTTCTTCTCACCCACGCATTAACGGCGAAGTGACAGCTGAAGAGCTATTGAACGAGAAGCACGCGAAACTGTCTCGCATTCACGGTCAACGCAGCTTCTCTGAGCAAGCTTACCGTGACCTAGACTGCATGCCTTTCTACGAAGGTACGAGCCTAAGCAACGTACTTTACGTTGTTGGTCAATCTGAGCTAGTAACGATTGCACCTCGTTGGATGGTAGAGCACGCAGCAAACAAAGAGAATCTACAAATCCTAGATTTCCCATTCGATAATGCGGCAATCTCTGGCTACCTAAGCTGGCACGAATCAAGTGAAAAGGACAAGGGACACATTTGGTTACGAGATCAGCTAATGATGATCTGTGGCGAAGTAGTGGCGCTTAACTAAGCACTAAACTCTATGATTTATAAGCCCTAAGCCGGTATTCTGGCTTAGGGCTTTTTTGTGCTTGCTATCTTTGCTGACAGAAAACTTAGCGAGAGACGTACTATTACTGATAACTTTGAGCTCCATCAGTTGCCTTTTCCATTATCAGAGGTACACTTGTGCGCTCAAAAAAGCTTACAGGTGTAAGCCAAAGGTAAAGAGATGGCCAATTTAGATTTTCATATCGTAAAAAGACTTCGTGACCAAATTGCCCAAGGCGGCAACCGTACAGCTTTGAAACACAAAGTAGGTAATGTATGGCAAGGCATTAGCTGGCAGCAGTTTGGAGAACAAATCGATACGCTTTCATTAGCGCTATTGGCTCAAGGATTGAGAGTTCAAGATAAGATCGGTATCTATTCAAACAACATGCCTCAATGGACTGTGGCAGATTTTGCTGCTCTGCAAGCTCGTCTTGTTACTGTGCCGATTTACCCAACCAATACAGCTGCGCAGTCTTCTTACATCATCCAAAATGCGGATGTGAAGATCCTATTCGTCGGTGAGCAAGCTCAATTCGATGCTGCGGTTAGCCTATTTGAAGAGTGCGAACAGCTAGAAGTAGTTGTGGCGATGTCTGATGATATCGATCTTCAGGGCCACAGCTTTGCGGTATCTTGGAATGATTTCATGGCTCGTGGCGTTGAGTCACAACAGGCTGAGTTCAATGCTCGTCTTGCTGATGCAAACATGGATGACTTACTGACCCTTATCTATACCTCTGGTACAACAGGTCAGCCTAAGGGCGTAATGCTTGATTACACCAATGTTGGCTATCAACTAGAAGGGCACGATGAGCGCTTGAGCTTAACTAAAGACGATGTTTCGTTGTGTTTCCTACCTTTATCACATGTATTTGAGCGTGCTTGGACTTTCTACGTGCTCTACAAAGGCGCAACTAACTGCTATCTGCAAGACACAATGCAGGTACGTGACGCACTGAGTGACGTGAAACCTACCGTAATGTGTGCGGTTCCACGCTTCTATGAAAAGATCTTCTCTGCGATTCACGAGAAAGTATCTAAAGCGCCGTTTATCCGTAAAGTGCTATTTACTTGGGCGGTAAACATGGGCGCGAAGCTCTCGGTTTGTCACCAAGAAGGTCGTACACCATCACTGATGTTGAAGAAGAGCCATGCGCTAGCCGATAAGCTTGTCTTATCTAAGCTGCGAGCGCTGCTTGGCGGTAACATCAATTTCATGCCATGTGGTGGCGCGAAGCTTGATGAAACCATTGGTCGTTTCTTCCATGCTATCGGCATTAACGTAAAACTTGGCTACGGCATGACAGAAACCACGGCAACGGTTTCGTGCTGGGATGACCGCTGCTTCAACCCTGACTCAATTGGTATGGCTATGCCGGGCGCTGAAGTGAAAATTGGTGCTCAGAATGAGATTCTTGTTCGTGGCCCAATGGTGATGCGTGGCTACTACAAAATGCCAGAAGAGACAGCGAAAACATTCGATGAACACGGCTTCTTGAAGACCGGTGATGCAGGCCATTTTGATGAAAATGGTAACCTGTTTATTACCGACCGTATTAAAGAGCTGATGAAAACTTCAGGCGGCAAGTACATTGCACCGCAAGTAGTAGAAGGCGCGATCGGTAAAGACCACTTCATCGAGCAGATTGCTGTTATTGCTGATACACGTAAATTCGTTTCTGCACTGATTGTTCCGTGTTACGACTCGTTAGAAGAGTACGCTAAAGAGTTGAATATCAAGTACCACGATCGAGTAGAACTGATTAAGCACCACCAAATCGTTGAGATGCTTGAGAAGCGAGTGAATGACTTGCAGCAAGAGCTTGCTAAGTTTGAGCAAGTGAAGAAATTCAAGTTGTTGCCAAAAGCGTTTTCAATGGATGATGGTGAATTAACGCCAACTCAGAAACTGCGTCGCAAAGTTATTAACGACAAGTATCAAGACGAAATCGAAGAAATGTACACTGAAAAGCCTAAAGATAAGTAGTTTTTAGGATAGATAAATTTTCAGTTGTTTAAAAATCCCCCTACGAATGTGATTGCATTTTTAGGGGGATTTTTTATGGCTCAAGACTCGGAAGAATGTGCGAATGCGCACACAGAAAAGTGCTTCATTTATCGATAATTAGGCATTTATATAAATATTAAGTGCTTTTTTTTGATTTAAATGTGGTTTTTATGACTAGTTAGCTAGCTTGGTCTAGTGTTTGTTTGATGTTTTACGCTGATGGTTAGTTTTTTAACATGATCGCCGGATAACGGGTGTTAGACCAGATGATAATAAAGCGTTAAAGTTGTTTCGTATTACTGTTTGTTGTTATCACGACAGACAGCCATAGCCGAAAAAGTGGAAGTATTTCGAATTAGGCTACGAATAAGCCCTAGACTATGAAAAACCAGCCCAACACGTTCACCAAATGTGATTGGAAACTGGTGAGGAGAGCAATATGACAACAAAACCTGAAACAGCAATGTTATCCGGCGCTGAGATGGTGGTGCAGTCTCTTATTGAAGAGGGTGTAGAACAAATCTTTGGTTACCCTGGTGGTTCTGTACTTGATATCTATGATGCGCTGCATGCGAAAACAGACGAAATCAAACACGTATTAGTACGACACGAACAAGCTGCTACTCATATGGCAGATGGCTATACTCGTTCTACCGGCAAGCCTGGTGTAGTACTGGTATGTTCTGGTCCTGGCGCAACCAATACCGTCACGGGTATCGCAACGGCGTACATGGACTCGATCCCAATGATCGTTATCTCAGGTAACGTACCAAACAATCTCATTGGTAATGATGCCTTCCAAGAGTGTGACATCGTGGGTGTATCTCGCCCAATCGTTAAACACAGCTTCCTAGTTAAGAAAGCGGAAGATATCCCTGAAGTTCTAAAAAAAGCATTCTATATTTCAACTACAGGACGTCCTGGTCCTGTAGTTATCGATCTGCCAAAAGATGTATTAAACCCGCAAATCAAGCTTCCTTATGAATACCCAGAAACGATCAAAATGCGTTCGTACAACCCAACGGTTACGGGTCATAAAGGTCAGATCAAGAAGGCACTAAAGGCACTTCTTGAAGCGAAGAAGCCAGTACTTTATGTCGGTGGTGGTGCGGTTATCTCTGAGGCCGATCAACAGCTGATCAAATTGGCTGAAGCACTGAATCTACCCGTAGTAAGCACACTCATGGGTTTGGGTGCTTTCCCAGGTACTCACAAGAATTCTCTAGGCATGTTAGGCATGCACGGTTTGTACGAAGCCAATATGGCGATGCATAATGCCGATCTTATTTTTGGTGTCGGTGTACGTTTTGATGATCGTACAACCAACAACCTAGATAAATACTGCCCGAATGCGAAGATCATGCACATTGATATCGACCCATCGTCGATCTCTAAAAACGTGAAAGTGGATCTGCCTATCGTAGGCTCGGCGGAAAAAGTACTAGAAAGCATGGTTAACCTGCTGATTGAGCAGGGTGGTACTAACGATGCTGAAGCTCTTGAGAGCTGGTGGAGTGAAATCAAGCAGTGGCAAGATCGTAACTGCTTAGCGTATGAAAAATCTTCTGAGTGCATTAAGCCGCAACAAGTTATTGAAGCTCTGCATAAAGTAACCAATGGTGATGCTTATGTTGCTTCTGATGTTGGCCAACACCAAATGTTCGCAGCGTTATATTACCCATTTAACAAACCGCGCCGTTGGATTAACTCGGGTGGTCTAGGCACTATGGGCTTCGGTCTACCTGCTGGCATGGGTGTTAAGTTCGCTAAACCAGATGAAGAAGTGGTGGTGGTAACCGGTGACGGCAGTATTCAGATGAATATCCAAGAGCTGTCGACGGCACTCCAATACAACATCCCAGTTAAGATTATTAACCTAAACAACCGTTTCTTAGGAATGGTTAAACAGTGGCAAGACATTGTTTATCAAGGTCGTCACTCAAACTCATATATGGACTCTGTTCCTGATTTTGCGGCTATTGCGGAGGCTTATGGTCACGTAGGTATGCGCATTTCATCTCCGGATGAACTGGAATCAGGTTTGGAAAAAGCACTGGCGATGAAAGACCGTTTGGTATTTGTCGATATCAGTGTGGATGACACCGAGCACGTATACCCAATGCAGATCAAAGGCGAGGGTATGGATAATATGTGGCTAAGCAAAACGGAGAGAACATAATATGAGACACATTATTTCACTACTAATGGAAAACCAACCGGGTGCGCTTTCTCGTGTGGTTGGCTTGTTTTCTCAACGTGGCTACAACATCGAGTCGTTGAACGTATCTCCAACCGATGATCCAACGCTTTCTCGTTTGAACGTGACAACTAACTCGAGCGAAATGCAGCTTGAACAGATTCAGAAGCAACTGCATAAGCTGATTGATGTTCTTAAAGTTCAAGAGGTTTCTGAGCTTGAGCACATCGAGCGTGAACTCTTGATGGTAAAAGTTCGTGCGAGTGGCTTTGCTCGTGCAGAAGTGAAGCGCACGGCAGATATCTTCCGTGGTCAAATTGTTGATGTGACGGCTTCTCAATACACGGTACAAATGGCGGGTACGAGCGAGAAACTGGATGCTTTCATTCAAGCTCTATCTGAAGTAACGGAAGTACTTGAAGTGGCACGCAGTGGCGTGGTCGGCATCGCTCGTGGTGAGCGCGCGCTGAAAGCTTAAACGTTAAGTATTTAAAAAATAGCTATAAAGCCGCTTTTTTAAGCGGCTTTTATTTTGTTAATTTTATAGAGTGCTATAATCCTGAGCTTCCTTCTACTTTCATTTGAGTTAGCAATGAGAAATAGTAAATCGATAATTACATTGCTGATTATTTCGATAGCACTGTCTTCGGCAGTGGGACTTTACTATTTACAACGCTACAAAGAAGTCAAACAGCAGAGCTTTGATGATTCTGCGAAGCAAGCCCTTCATCAGTTGGTTTACGCTGAGAGGGACTACAACCTCTTAAAAGCTCAATTGGTTTCGGTTATGAGGTTACTGAGCCATAGTCAAAGCTTAGTTAACTTCGCATCTTCCCCCTCTGAGCAGACGAAAAGCCTCTTAGAAGAAGTATGGCAGTCTGTATTAGTGAACCAAAAATGGTACACACAAATTCACTTAATCGACGTTGCGGGTAAAGAGTTGGTTCGCGTGAACTATTCGTCTTTAACAGGAGCCGTGACGCTGCCTCAGCTATTACAAGATAAGTCTGACTCTAACTATTATCAGTTTGCACAGAGCCTAGAACACGAAGATATCGGTGGTTGGGGGATAGAGCTTGAAACTGAGCATGGTGAGTTAGCATACCCTTATAAGCCTGTCTTTCGAGTGTTCACTCCTGTCGAAACACCTGAAAAGCGTGTCGGTTATCTAGTGATCAATCTCGATGTCTGGGGGCTCTCTTCGCGCCTTAACTTCTCTCCGGATTATGATTTTAGATCGGAAGTCGTTAATGGTGAGGGCTATTACATCGCTAGCCCAAACAACAGCAAATTGTTTGGCGACTCTGTTCCGGAAAGAAAAGGTTTCAACCTCAAAAACATAGCTCCTAAAACATGGAAAGCGCTCTCTCAGCAACAAAAGGGGACGGTATTTGAAGATGGCAACTTGTTTGCATTTAACACAGTTCTGCTAGCCAATAATCAAAAAATGTACTTTGTGATTCAGCTTAATGAGAAGCAACTTCTTGCTCGAGCTGAACGAGACCTTAACGATCTTGCCCACGAAGAGATCATCGTACTTTTCACGGTATTGCTTTTCGCTTTTCCGTTTGCGTATCTCGTGACACATTATCGACGTCGTAGTTTAGAGAGTAAACTCGCGCGTGCTGCCTTGAATGGTATGTCGGCCGTGATGATCACGGACAAACAGCATCGCACCATGATGATCAACAATGAGTTTGAAAACATGACCGGGTACAGCGAAGCGCAGGCTATCGGTCATAATGCACTGCAGCTTCTGCTGGAAAATACAGATCAGCAGCTCACCAGCGAATCTATCTGGCGGCACTTAGATAATGAAGAAGTGTGGGAAGGCGAGGTATTGTGTAAGAACAAACTGCGTATTCCTTTTACCGCAATCATGCGTGTCCATGCGGTCAAGAGTAACTCAGGTAAAGTAAGCTACTACATTACCTCACTGGTAGATATATCAGTAAGGAAAGAGCTCGAAGTGCGTCTGCGCTTTTTGAGTGAGCGAGATGCTTTGAGCAATCTCTGGAATCGTCGAAAGTTTGAAGAGCAGTTAGCTTACTATTCTCGCTTGGTTGAGCGTTACCCAAATGAGGCGACGACTTGTTTAGCTTTAGTCGATATAGATAACTTTAAACGAATCAATGATGAGCTTGGTCATGATGAGGGTGATCGTGTGATTGCCAGAGTGGCCAAGCTTCTACAAGACAGCCTTCGAAGTACCGATTTTGTGGCGCGTGTTGGTGGT
Source organism: Vibrio sp. Isolate22 (assembly GCF_022398115.1). Lineage (NCBI taxonomy): Bacteria > Pseudomonadati > Pseudomonadota > Gammaproteobacteria > Vibrionales > Vibrionaceae > Vibrio > Vibrio sp. Isolate22. Next base: position 97,980 of record NZ_JAKEUW010000014.1, read on the forward strand.
GAAGAATTCGCACTGTTAATGCCACACACCTCTCTTCCAGAAGCGAAACGTGTATTGGACCGACTACGCATTGAGATTGAACTGTCTGCAGGTACCAAGGTAACTGTCAGTGTCGGTTTCACAGACTTGACGAGCAACAGCACCCGTTCATACAAATGTGCGGATGTCGGGCTTTATGAGTCGAAATCATCTGGGCGTAATACCGTTTCTATCTGTCCTAGCTATGCGGATGTCGCGTAGCTTTACACCTTTCTTTATTCTTAGTTCTACTTGTTTACCGCAACTGTATTTCTTTAGGTGCCCTTTACTTAAGAGAGTGATTAAGCTTTTTCAATGTATATCTCAAGAATCTCACTTTTGAGCGAACTATGTCACAAATTTTTTACAGTTAGACTAAAGTCTAATGTTGGTGAAAATTTGAGCTAAAATGAACATTAAGTAAACTACGTTGCTTCAGATTACATCGTGTTAAGCGGTGTAATAAATAGAGTGTTTACCAGATAGTAAAGGGATGACACCGTTAACTTAATTCAGCTGGTTAGCTAGCCTTTTCAATGAGTTGAAAGGCAGCAGTAGAATTAGGTTAGCAGGAGCAAGAGTTTGGGGATCATACAGTCTGGTTAAAAGAGGCGTGGTATGTTTGTCGATTTTTTAGTGAGATTAACCATAGGTACATTGGTCATTCTTGGTTTTAAACTGAGTGCTTTGTACTTCTTACCTATGGTTTTGCTACTCAATACTCATCACAAAGAGTTTTTTGGGTGGTAGTCCAGCCTTGATGCTGAAAACAAAAACGGAGCTATAGCTCCGTTTTTTTATTGGTTTGAAACCTATCGCTGCCTTATGCCGCTTCGATAACTTCTTCAATTCGTTTCATTGAACCTAGCAGATGTTGATCAAGCAGTTCTGTTGCTTGCTCTACATTTTTCGATAGTACTAGCTTCATGATCATTTCGTGCTCATCAATGTTGAACAGCTCTTCTGATGCACTCTGTGCTGACATTGCTAAGAAGCGGTAACGCTTTACTTGGTTGATCAAATCTTCAAAGAAGCTAAACATGTTCTCTGAGTCAGCACCTTCAAGTAGCGCAACGTGGAACTGCTGGTGACGCTCTTCCCATTCCACACAGTCAAACTCTTCAGACACATGCTGTACTCGAGACAGCTTGTGATAAGAGGTCAGTACATCCAGTTCCCAGGTTTCATCACCCGCAGAAATCGCTTTTTTCAGCAGTACTGATGAAACGACACGTAAGCTCTCATAAAGATCATTCAGTTCTTTCTTTGATACTGGTGCTACCCAACAGCCCTTTTGTGGCTCGAGCTTTACGTATTTGCTCCAAGATAACTGTACTAGAGCTTCGCGAATTGGAGATGCGCCAACGTTGTATCTGTTCTTTAGATCAGCAACAACGAGCTTTTGGCCTGGGGCTAACTCACCATTAAGAATATCCTGGTGAATCATCTTTGATACTTTGTCAGTGAGAGTAGGACTAGACATTGCAAACCTCATGTATATTTGATTTCTAGTCTGCTAATCCGTCTCTTAGAAAGAGTCCATTGGAAGTTAACAGTACGTAGTTCTATTGCGTTTGATAATACAGCGTACTGAAAAGTTAGGCAAGATTTTGTTTCATAAAAAAAGAGGGCCGAAGCCCTCTTTTATATTTTATGCGAATCGGTTCATTCTTATAGAACGTGAACAGATGCCGTGTTTGTTGTACCAGAAGCTACTAGAGCACCTGAAACCATAACAACGATGTCGCCTTTGCTACCGAATTCAGCGTTAAGAGCGTACTCTTTACCCATTTTGTAGAATGCGTCAGTGCTGTCGATAGAATCAACAAGAACTGGACGAACACCTTTAGTAAGAACAAGCTGAGCAGCTGTCTTTTGGTTCGTTGTTAGTGCAATGATGTTTGCAGTTGGGAAGTACTTACGTACTGAACGTGCAGACTTACCGCCTTCAGTAGCAACGATGATTAGAGGAGCAGCTAGCTTCTCAGCTGTGTCTACTGCGCCTTTACATACTGCTTCAGTGATACGTAGACGTGGGCTGTCTAGACGAGAACCTAGTTCAGCTTTAAGAGCAGAATCTGTACGGTTCGCGATTTGAGCCATGATAGTAACAGCTTCAACCGGGTACTTACCTTTAGCAGTTTCGCCAGAAAGCATTACTGCGTCAGTACCATCCATGATTGCGTTCGCAACGTCACCCGCTTCTGCACGAGTTGGACGTGGGTTGTTGATCATAGAATCAAGCATTTGAGTTGCAGTGATAACCATCTTACGTGCACGGTTACACTTCTCGATCATCATCTTCTGAGCGAAGATTACTTCTTCAGCTGGGATTTCAACACCTAGGTCACCACGAGCAACCATGATACCGTCAGAAAGCTCTAGGATTTCGTCGAAGTTATCAACACCTTCTTGGTTCTCAATTTTAGAGATGATGTGGATGTCGCTACCGCCGTTTGCGTCTAGGATCTCACGGATCTCTTTAACGTCAGATGCTTTACGGATGAAAGAAGCTGCTACGAAGTCAACGCCTTGCTCACAACCAAATTTAAGGTCGTTCTTATCTTTTTCAGATAGAGCTGGAAGTTGAACAGAAACGCCAGGAAGGTTAACACCTTTGTTTTCGCCTAGTGCACCGTTGTTAAGAACTTTACACTTAACTTCAGTTTCAGTAGTTGAGATAACTTCCATTTCAATTAGGCCGTCATCTACTAGGATAGTGTTACCAGCGTTTAGGTCAGCTGCGAAACCAGCGTAAGTTACCGCTACAGTCTCTTTGTTACCTACAACTGAAGTGTCAGTTGTGAAAGTGAATTCTTGACCAGCTACTAGATCTACGTCGTTGCCGCCTTCTAGCTTGATAGTACGGATCTCTGGACCTTTAGTATCAAGAAGGATAGCCAGTTGCTTACCTACTTTGTCCATTACTTCGCGGAAGTTCGCAATACGAGTGCCGTGCTCTTGGTAGTCACCGTGAGAGAAGTTAAGACGCATAACGTTCATGCCTGCGTTAACTAGTTCAGTTAGCTTCTCTACAGATTCAGTTTTAGGGCCAATCGTACATACGATTTTGGTCTTTTTCATGGAAGGTACTCTCCGGTAAGTATTGTTACAATTTGAAATTTATTTAAGTTCTGAAGATTGGTCCGCTACATCAGCATTTTGTGCCTGCTGAGTAAAATCGCGGGACTTCCAATATGCCCTTCAGAGTTGTAAGTCTTTCATCAATTTTAGTCATTTTATGACCAAAAGATTTTGATTCAACATCGGGTTTCTGTGACTTACACCAATATATCAGGTGAAAGTTGCAAAAAAATAACGGTCAGTTTTGTAATTTTTTTTCTTTTCGGGTGCGGATTCTACCACCTAATCAATTCAATATCACTGCTTAACAATTGTCTTAGGACAAGGTTTTATCGCTATTTATTAATTTTTTGGATCGAAATAAATGGACTAGATAGTTTCGTTGTAACTATAATATGTTTCATATCGAAACTTACTGGTCTTTTTTAAATGTCGAAACGAAACACTCAGCTCAGAAGACATGCAATTTCTAACCTAGTGAACGAAAAAGGGGAGGTTAGTGTTGATGAATTGTCCGCTAAGTTCGAAACCTCAGAGGTCACTATTAGAAAGGACTTAGCGTCTTTAGAGAAAAACGGTCAGCTTTTACGCCGTTATGGTGGTGCGATTTCGCTACCGAAAGAGGTTGTAAACGAAGAATTGGGTCAAAAAGTTTCGACTCGAAAGGTTTCTCTAGCCAAAGCCGCTGCAGATTTAATTCGCGACCATAACCGCATCGTGATTGATAGTGGCAGTACAACGGGTGCCCTAATTCAGCAGCTCAATACTAAGCGTGGTTTGGTTGTTATGACCAACTCATTGCACGTGGCGAATGCGCTAAATGAACTAGAGAGTGAGCCAACGTTACTAATGACCGGCGGTACTTGGGATACCCACTCGGATTCTTTCCAAGGCAAAGTCGCAGAATCAGTACTTCGCGCGTACGATTTTGATCAACTGTTTATCGGGGCTGATGGTATCGACCTCGACAGAGGCACAACCACGTTCAATGAATTGGTTGGCCTAAGTAAAGTGATGGCTGAAGTGTCACGAGAAGTGATCGTGATGGTTGAGTCTGAAAAAGTGGGACGAAAGATCCCCAATCTAGAGCTGGCATGGGATCACGTCGACATCCTCATTACAGATACAGACTTGAGCAAAGAATCTCAGGCAAGTATCGAGTCGCACGATGTTCGAGTGATCTTAACGGATCCAGCGAAAAACTAATTTTTAACTATTATGCATTTAACTTCCTATAATTGATCTTGTTAAAGATATGGCCTTTGCTTGCTGCCAATAGGAATAAACGAAATTGATGGAGTCAAACTATGTGTGGAATTGTTGGTGCAGTAGCACAGCGTGATGTAGCAGAGATTTTAGTAGAAGGCCTTCGCCGCCTAGAATACCGTGGCTACGACTCAGCGGGTGTCGCTGTGGTTGATACCGAATCAAATCTGACTCGTGTACGTCGCTTAGGCAAAGTACAAGAGCTAGCAGACGCGGTAGAAGAGCAACAAGTCGTTGGTGGTACTGGTATTGCGCACACTCGTTGGGCAACGCACGGTGAGCCATCTGAAGCGAATGCACACCCACACATGTCTGGTGATATCGCGGTAGTACACAATGGTATTATCGAAAACCACGAAGCACTGCGCACTATGCTAAAAGAGCGCGGCTACGAGTTTACTTCACAAACAGATACTGAAGTTATCGCACACTTGGTTGAGTGGGAGCTTCGTACTTCTGATTCTCTAGTTGAAGCGCTGCAGAAAACTGCAAAACAACTGGATGGCGCATACGGTACAGTAGCAGTTGATCGTAAAGATCCTTCACGCATTGTTGTTGCTCGTTCTGGTAGTCCAATCGTAATCGGCTTTGGTGTTGGCGAAAACTTCCTAGCATCTGACCAACTAGCACTACTTAGCGTGACACGCCGCTTCATGTATCTAGAAGAGGGTGACGTTGCTGAAGTGACTCGTCGTGAAGTTAATGTATTCGATGCAAGCGGTGAGCGCATTGAGCGTGAAATCGTTGAATCTAACGCAGAGCACGATGCGGGTGACAAAGGTAAATACCGTCACTTCATGCAAAAAGAGATCTTTGAGCAGCCAACAGCACTGATCAATACAATGGAAGGTCGTATCTCTGATACGTCTGTGATCACCAATGCTATCGGCGTTAAAGCGGAAGAGATCCTAAGCAAGGTTGAACACGTTCAGATCATCGCATGTGGTACGTCTTACAACTCTGGTATGGCTGCACGCTACTGGTTTGAATCGCTAGCTGGCGTAAGCTGTGATGTCGAGATCGCTTCTGAGTTCCGTTACCGTGACTTCGTTGTTCGTCCAAACAGCCTGCTTGTGACGCTTTCTCAATCTGGTGAGACAGCTGATACGCTAGCAGCACTTCGCCTTGCTAAAGAGAAAGGTTACATGTCAGCGATGACTATCTGTAACGTAGCGGGCTCTTCACTGGTTCGTGAATCTGATTTCGCGTTCATGACTCGAGCGGGTACAGAGATCGGTGTTGCTTCAACAAAAGCGTTTACCACGCAACTTGCAGCAATGCTGATGATGGTAACATCTATTGGTCGCCTACAAGGTCGTATCGATGAAGCGAAAGAGACGGAAATCGTTCAAGCACTTCACCAACTGCCAACAGACATTGAGAAAGCACTGGCATTTGATAAAGAGATCGAAGCGCTAGCAACTGACTTCGCAGATAAGCACCACACACTATTCCTAGGTCGTGGTGAGTACTACCCAATCGCGATGGAAGCGTCTCTAAAACTGAAAGAGATCTCTTACATCCACGCTGAAGCATACGCAGCTGGTGAGCTTAAGCACGGTCCTCTAGCTCTGATTGATGCAGATATGCCAGTAGTGGTTATTGCACCAAGCAACGACCTATTAGAGAAGCTGAAGTCGAACGTAGAAGAAGTACGTGCGCGTGGTGGTCTACTGTATGTATTCGCAGACGAAGACGCAGGTTTTGAGAGCGATGAGAACATGAAGATCATCAAGATGCCTCACGTGAGTGAAGTAACAGCGCCTATCTACTACACGGTTCCGATGCAGCTGCTGTCTTACCATGTCGCGCTAATCAAAGGTACCGACGTTGACCAACCTCGTAACCTAGCGAAAGCGGTAACGGTAGAATAAGTTAACTTACACTCGTAAATAGACGTGTGCAAGAGAAATAAAGTCTCATACTGAGTATTAAAGTGTCATACTAGGGAATAAAATATCATACTCAAAAGGCAGCGAAATTTGATCTCGCTGCCTTTAGTTTTTGGTCTATGACCTGTACACGTAGCTCATTTCTGTCGGATAGGCGACACCTGTTACCAGATGCCGCCCTCCTAAGAACCGTACGTGCAACTTTCACTGCATACGGCTCAAGCCTCCACTAAGGCGTTATTGTTACCCAGCAACTCACAAAGCAGTGGCGACAGGATCAAACCATGAGTTACGACCTGTATTTTTCACCTTACGTTCATTGAGAAAACCTTCCCAAAAAGGATCGAACGGGGTCGCTTGACTCATGATTTTTACAT